>JBEGUT010000516.1:0-3751 GCA_041178745.1 Planctomycetota bacterium
GGGGACGCGAGAGAGAATCGCCCCTTGGTCGCTACTAATGCACAAGACCTTGTCAAATTTATTCGCTGGGTATCTACGGTTCCATTGGCCGCGGTATCAAAACCATCAAGTCGTCCAGAAGGAAGTAAAGAGGGAGGGCATGTCACAATCCCGCCTCCTCCGCCGCCATCCGGTAACCCGATAAGGCCCGAAGACGTATTCTAGTATTGGGAAAGTCAATGACTGAATTTCAATGGAATGCAATGACCAGCTCCGTCATCGGTGAGATGCATCGTCGCAGAAACATGCCTAACCAGGATGCAATTTCCTTCAGGAAACTGCCTGGCGAATTCGCGGCGGTAGTCTTAGCAGTATCGGACGGGCATGGCAGTGATAAATGCCCAAGAAGTGAGACAGGTTCTCGACTTGCTGTGGAAGCTGCCAGCAAGGTTTTTGCTGATTTTTGGGAATCTATCCAGGCCAAGCTAGCATCAGCAACGCCGGAAGAACGAAGACATTTATTGAGTAACATAGAACGCAATATTCGTAAGAACCTAATAAAGCTAATTGTTACAAACTGGGTTTCATTGATTGAAGAGCATACAGAGAACAACCCATTTACCAGAGACTACGACAGGCAAGAAAAGCTTTTAGCATACGGTGCAACTCTGACGATTGCGTTTGTCTGCGACTTCTTCTTCACATGCCTTCGCTTGGGAGACTGTGAGATCTTGATAGTAGACCAGGCCATGATGGTGCACAGGATGGATACTGCTAACCCGAATCAGGTTGGAGAGGATACCGATTCGTTATGCATGCCTGACGCGGATCAAAAATTTTCCGTACTCTTCAGTGGCGACACCTCTGATGCAATGAGTAAACCAAAGCTTTTTTTGGTTTGCAGCGATGGGTATGAAAAAGCGTTTCAGAATCGTGCCGGATTCGAGAAGAGTGCGATTGACTTCGCAACTCTTCTAGCAACCGCCGAAGGACGCGTAACAATTGAAAATTCAATGGAACAGTGGCTGAATGAGTCGTCGACCTACTCTGGGGATGACGTTTCTTTGGGTTTACTTTTCGAATACAAGAAGGATGATGATCGCGTATCTCATAAAAGCGATACCAGTACGCTTGAATTTCCATCGGCGGAATTAACGCAGAAGAGTAGTGATTCTTAAAGCTTTCAGACTCAAGTGGCAAGTTGACTCCCATCGAGGACGCAACGCTTGCGGTATATATCTAAAATGGTGACAAAAGGATATTTTGATGGCGGGTATGTTTAAACCGGGCGATAAGCTTGTCGCCCAAAGGTCACGTAGGATCGTCACCATCAATGAGTTTCTCGGATCGGGAGGTCAAGGCGAAGTCTATCGAGTCGATTGTGATTCAAGTGAACTAGCGCTGAAATGGTACTTCGATCACACTGCCACGGATGATCAAAGAAAGGGAATTGAGAAGCTTACTGAGGATGGTCCTCCTGGTCAGCATTTTCTTTGGCCCATGGAATTAGTAGTTTCGACCGGAAGCAGTAGCTTCGGATATCTGATGCCACTTCGGGAGAAGCGTTTTCGCAGCTTTACCGATCTGGTCAATGGCAGACTTGATCCGAGCTTTGAAACGTTGGTTGTTGTTGGATTGAATTTAGTTGACAGCTTTCACAAATTGCATGCTGCTGGGCTTTGCTACAGAGATATTTCATTTGGTAATGGCTTTTTTGATCCCTCGACCGGTGAAACATTGATTTGCGATAACGATAATGTTTCCGCAAATAATAGTCCGTCTAAAAGTGTCCTCGGAACACCGGACTTCATGGCACCAGAGATCGTTGTTGGCAAAGCTCGGCCTAGTAGACTGACGGACTACTTTTCACTATCGGTCCTGCTTTTCTACCTTTTCCATATCCAGCATCCATTGCTTGGTAAGAAAATTCTCAGCATTCGATCATGGGACTTACCAGCAAGAGAAAAGCTATTCGGGTTCGAACCAGTCTTCATTTTTGATCCAAATAATTTAACCAACGCAGCGATTGACGATCCGAAAATCGATCCTTTGGGTGAAGCGGGAAAGAACGCGATACCCTACTGGAATAACATTTATCCCCGCGAGCTCAAAGATGCTTTTACAACATCTTTTACACACGGACTTCACTCTCCTGATCGGAGGGTTTTAGCGACAACTTGGAAGAAGGTTCTTTCGAATACCTGGAATTCCATCTACAGCTGTCACTGCAAAGCTCAAGTGTTTCATGATACTTCGCTTCCCTCAAACAAATGCTGGAAATGCAATCGGGTTTCCCAGCCTTCATTCTTCCTACAAACAGACCAGCATAAAATAGCCGTAAAAGTTGGGAAGAAACTATTTCAGTCACACCTTGCCGAGAATTCCATCGACTTTTCATCGCCCGTAGTGGGCGAGGTTGTTGCCCACCCGTCTCGAAAAGATGTGTTCGGACTACAAAATAAAATGACGGTCGATTGGACCGCTCAGCCGGCAGGAGGGGGCGCTATGATTGCTGTATCTCCCGGAAAAAGCATACCTCTTGTTGAGGGGACAATTGTGTTCATTGGTAATCACCGTGTGATCATGTGCAAATGACAACTTCAACGCCAAGGTAGATTATGGAAAAAATGCCGAATGTAGCCATCGTTATTGCGGTTTGCAAAAATTCAGCAAATACAATGGGTATCAGATTTGAAGAACATACGAGGAGCCATTGGGTTGCCGACTGGGCATTTAAGATCAAGGCGAGTTCGGCAAGCAAAGAGGGGTATGATAGAACCCGCATCGTGGGAACATTCCATTTTTCGGAATCATTTCCTGGATGTCCCTATTGTGGCTCGAGTAACTTCGTGCAGTGCAGCTGCGGAACCCTATTGTGTTATAACCTGGGCAATAAACAGTTCCGATGTACAAAGTGTGGAATGACGGGTTATGTGAGTGATGACTCTGTGACGAGCCTCGATGTCAAACATGATGCTTAGGAGCGTTTACATTGTCAGTTGGTGAGGGCCGAGCTATTGCAGAAAGTATAAAGAGGTTACTCAAGGATGATCCACTGATCTTTATACATGGACCATCCAAATTCAAATACTTTCTAAATGATCTCATTCCTGAGCTCCGAACAGAAAGATTCCTGGTCTGTAGCGCCCTGGAATATCCCCGGTTTCTCTCTAGCTTGGCAAATGGAAGGTGCACTCGCGACGATATCTCCCACGTTGAATTCTTCCTATCGGATAAATTAGGATTTAAAGACACCTATGCAAAATGGGTGGCTGAAATTTGGTTGACGGCCTTCGGTTTCACCGCACCTACTCCTCGTTCACAAATTAACTGCCTCCATTGCCAGGCGACTGGTGAACCCAACATCGACTGGAAGGACAACAACGTCACTTGTACCAGTTGCAACGCCGAAATGCATATTTCAAGTTCTTTGAAGCCATCACTAATTAAACCTGGCTGGCCTAAAAGACGGATCCGCAATAAATCATGGGTCGTCAACAAATCACCGCAGCTAACTCGTATATCGTCCCTAAGGCATGCAATTAGAGACGCTATCGCAAACGATGAACTTACGACAAAAGAGATATCTCAACATATCGGTTTAGAAAACATCGTTAGTGCTCTTCACGAAGAAATCGCTCTTTTACTCAACGCAAATCTCAGACTCGCGGGTCCTACTGAAGAAATACTAGTTAAATCGGTGCTTGCTTCCGTTTTTAGCGATAACGGGATCAAGCACAAACTAGATGACCATCTTGAATTAGGATTTTCG
>JBEGUT010000517.1:0-3741 GCA_041178745.1 Planctomycetota bacterium
AACGAAACCGAGGCAAACCAAACACCGAAGTTGCTGATGATGAAAAAGGCAAGCGAATTCACGAAGGCGGCGCCTGCTACGTTCAATGGACGCTCACGACCCCGCAAAAACCGTCCAATCAAAGCGCCGATTGCAAAACCGCCGTACACAAAGGCCATCCCGATTGGGCCGTAAAATCCCATACCAGGAACCTTCAATACGTGACCCAACCAATCGCTTGCTGCCATCGCTCCAACTGGTAACAGCCAAGCTCCCCAACCTCGCAAGTAACAACCAGCGAATAAACCCAATGCTCCCAAAGGAGCAAAGTTAACCGGGTGGGGGACGAAGCGAAGGGCAACCGCGACGATCAAAAAAAGCACGGTCACAAGTTGGGAATAATCACTTTTGGATCGCATGATTTCCAGCTGCCCCATTTCAATATTCAAGTTTTTCTTTCAACTAACTCCACAACAATCTAATTATCAGAGGCCAACCCCAAGCATCCATTCAAGCTTGTTGTAAAACTCTGACGCACTCCGCAGCATATCTCCGCAAAGTGAAGCATCGTAGCGAGCACGGCAAGTCATGGGCAGTTTTTGCATCCGACTTTTCTTTGTGCCCGCCAATTTCTGTGATGATAAGCTAACGGGATCAGGGGATTCGGACAAGGGTTGATGAATATTTGTAATTCTAACCCCACCTTACCCCCCAATCGTCAGGCCCAATCATCAAGCCTGCGGGTCGTATCCGAGATTAGGAGCGAGCCAGCGTTCCATAGTGGTCATCGACATGCCTTTGCGACGAGCATAATCCTCGACCTGATCATGCGTCAATCGATCCACTGCAAAGTACCTTGCCTGCGGATGGCCGAAATACCAACCACTAACACTGGCAGCGGGCCACATTGCGAACGATTCCGTTAATTTGACGCTCGTGTTGTTGGTTGCATCCAGCAACTCGAACAACTTCCCTTTCTCCGTGTGATCTGGGCAAGCCGGATAACCTGGAGCGGGTCGAATTCCTCGATAACATTCATCGATCAATTCGTCATTTGTCAGTTTTTCTTGCTGCCCGTAGCCCCAATCTTTGCGAGCACGGTCATGCAACATCTCCGCAAACGCCTCGGCAAGTCGGTCGGCAACCGATTTCACCAAGATCGAATTGTAGTCGTCATGCTGCTTCTCAAATTTGGCTGCCAGTTCATCTGCACCGATACCAGCCGTTACGACGAACGCGCCGATGTAGTCTTCACGACCTGAGTCCAAAGGAGCTATATAGTCCGCCAAACTGCGGAAATCATCCTGCCCCTTGCGTTCCCACTGCTGCCGAAGAAACTGCAACCGAGTCAGCACTTTTTTGCGTGACTTGTCGCTGTAAACAACCACCTCATCTCCATCGCTGGCAGCTGGCCAAAAGCCATAGACGGCTCGGGCCTTCAAAGAATCATCTCGCTGTAACTGAGCAAGCATCTTCTGAGCATTGTCGTAAAGTTCTTTGGCTTCCTTGCCGACAACTGGGTCTTCAAAAATCTTAGGATACTTGCCCTTTAATTCCCAAGCCATGAAGAATGGCGACCAATCGATATACGGTATCAATTCCGAAAGCTTGACATTTTCCAACACCCGCGTCCCGAGGAAAGAAGGTGTATCGATCTGGGCCGTGGCCCAATCGGTTTGAAATTTCTTCCCCTTCGCCTCCGCATAAGGGACTAACTTCACTTGCCTTGCTTCGTAGCTTTCCACCAACTCTTTTTGCAACACTCGATTCTCTGCAGCAAAAGAATCGCGAACCTCTTTATTACACAGTTTCTCAACCACTCCGACACTGCGCGACGCATCGAGCACATGCACCACGGGGTGACTGTAGTGAGGAGCAATCTTTACAGCGGTGTGGCGAGCACTCGTAGTCGCACCACCGATCATCAACGGAATGTTCATTCCGCATCGCTGCATCTCTCGAGCAACTTGCACCATTTCATCAAGACTTGGAGTGATCAAGCCGGAAAGTCCAATCACGTCGACGCCTTCGCGCTGAGCCGTCTCTAGAATTTTCTCGCACGAAACCATCACACCCATATCGACCACTTCGTAGTTATTGCAAGCCAAAACAACACCTACGATGTTCTTACCGATGTCATGCACGTCCCCCTTAACGGTCGCCATGAGCACCTTGCCACGCCCCGACTGATGCTCTAGTCCGTCGCGGCGTTTCTCTTCCTCCATGTAAGGCATCAAATAACCCACAGCCTTCTTCATCACTCGAGCTGACTTGACGACCTGAGGAAGAAACATCTTCCCAGCACCGAACAAATCTCCCACAACACTCATTCCATCCATCAATGGCCCTTCGATCACTTGTAAACAACGAGTGACGGACTGTCGCGCCTCTTCCACATCGATTTCGATATGCTTGTCGATGCCTTTGATCAATGCCTGCTTAAGTCGCTCAGCAACCGGTGCCTCACGC
Source organism: Planctomycetota bacterium (assembly GCA_041178745.1). Lineage (GTDB taxonomy): Bacteria > Planctomycetota > Planctomycetia > Pirellulales > Pirellulaceae > JAFLCP01. The sequence continues at coordinate 2,449 of JBEGUT010000517.1, forward strand.
CATGATAGATCTTCACCGCTCGCCTTCTGGCCGCTACCTTTCACGGTCTCAGCCATTGTCAACAATCGCTCGGTGGCATCGGAACGACGATTGAATAAAACATCCTCAACCGCCTGAAGCAGATCCTTCGGGATGTTCTCGTAAACAGCTAATTGCCCCGCATTGACAATCCCCATGTCCATACCGGCAGCGATCGCATGATAAAGAAACGCCGAATGCATCGCTTCACGAACTAAATCATTGCCACGAAAACTAAAGCTGATGTTACTGACACCACCAGACACCTTTGCACCAGGACAAACCTTTTTAATTCTTCGCGTTGCTTCGATAAAATTGATCGCGTAGTTGTTGTGCTCTTCGATACCCGTAGCCACCGTCAGAATGTTGGGATCGAAAATAATATCTTCAGCTGGAAATCCTGCGTCGTTGACCAGCAGATCATACGCTCGTTTGCAGATTCGAACCTTCTCGTCGATCTCCGTCGCTTGTCCCTTTTCGTCGAAGGCCATAACCACAACGGCAGCACCGTAATTCCGAATCAACTCGGCTCGCTGCAGAAACAACTCCTCGCCATCCTTGAGACTGATCGAGTTGACGATGGACTTCCCCTGCGTATTTTGCAAACCCGCTTCTAAAACTTCCCACTTACTGCTATCGATCATCACTGGCACGCTGCTGATATCGCGCTCACCAGCAATCAATCTCAAGTATCGAGTCATCGCATCGACACCATCCAACAAAGCGTCATCCATGTTGATGTCGATGATCTGCGCGCCATTTTGAACCTGTTGTCTGGCGACTTCCACAGCTTCTTCATACTGCCCATTGCGAATCAATTTGGCAAACGCTTTCGAACCGGTCACGTTGGTGCGTTCACCGATATTGATAAAGCTAGATTCGGGACGCATCGTCAAAGATTGCGTGCCGCTGAGACGCGTGTAAATCGGTAACTGTGGCTCGCGGTGCGCAGGAAGCTTAGCAACTCGCTGAGCAATCGCGTGAATGTGTGCCGGAGTCGTTCCGCAACAACCTCCCACAATATTCAACCAACCTTGCTCTGCAAACTCTCCTACCAAGTCTGCCATCGCCTGCGGTCCCAAATCATAGGCCCCCATCTCGTTCGGCAAGCCTGCGTTCGGATAGCAGCTGATCGGCACCGGCGTAATACCCGCTAACTCCTTGATGAAAGGTCGCATCTTCTCCGGACCTAAGGCACAGTTCATCCCCACGCTCATCACCGGGAAATGAGAGATCGCATTCCAAAACGCTTCAACGCTTTGACTGCTCACAAAG
>JBEGUT010000518.1:0-3738 GCA_041178745.1 Planctomycetota bacterium
GGTGGAGCAAAGCTTCTGCAATAAAAGGGCGAGCAATCGATGGAGAGCTTTTACCAGATATTCCGTAGAAGAAATCCCAGAAGGATCACCGAGCCAAACTATTCACACAACTTCACCTTCAAATCCATTTTAACGGCAAGCGAACTGCTCGTATCGCGATCGTCGCCTCATTGAAGCTAATACACCAAGATTCTTTTCACAGTAGATGCTTGGCTTTCGCTTTCAGGTATTCATTGATCATTGGAGAAGTCATTTGCTCTGGAAAAGCATCTACCGTTAATACACCCTGCATGCGGAGTCGAGTAAGTACCTGCTCTCGCCATGTCAAAATACTGGACGCGGCAGCGCTGCGATAAAGAACTTCAGGGTCATCGACAGGATTATCGGCTGAATCGAACAACCGATGATCTCTCAGCAACACGAGCAAAGGCAAATGCCTCTTCTGCAGACTCCCCAAATAATTGGTAATCTGATCGGCATTCACTTGGTCGATGATCGATGTGATAAGTACAACAAGAGAACGTTTCCGCAGATGACTCGAAAGATGCAGAAACGCCTCATCGAAACGACTTTCCACCAATTGGGGAAACCGATCAAAACCAGCATGCAACAATTGGTTCAATTGACTGCGGCCAGAACGTGGCGGAACGTAGCGATTGACTCGATCAGAGAAGCAGACCAAGCCTACCGCATCGCCCTGAGAAAGAGCGACGTGGGACAACATCAATAAAGAGTTCAAGCCGTAGTCGACGAGGCTAAGTCCATTGTAAACATTGGTCATCATACGACCACAATCAAGCATGAAAACGACACGCTGACTCTGGTCGCTCTGAAAATCTTTGACCGTCAGTTTGCTCCGCCGCGCCGTGCTGCGCCAATCGATGAATTTGTAATTGTCATCAAACGTATAATCTCGCAATCTTTCGAAATCGCTATCCTGTCCTATCTTGCGGGTTCGCCTTACTCCGATAAGACTCAAGCGATTCGACCTAGCCAATATCGCATACTCAGCTAATTGCTTCATATCGGGATAGACGTTTAGCGTGCCGTAGCAATCGAGTTTTATGACTCGCTGCCAAAAACCAAGTCGCGATGGAATTTTGACAAAGACGTGCTGAAATTCATAGACTCCACGTCGCGAAGCTGAGAGACGGTACTTGATTTCAATTCTCTTTCTTGCCGGTACCATGATCTTGTGCTCCGGAGGATCCAGAACGATGCCTTCCGGAGAGTCATCTTTGATCATCAGTTGAATGGTTCGATTCCCCAGATAATCAACCGCTAATTCGACATCATGTGGAGCTTCAATCGAAGCGGCTTTCTGCATTTCACGATGCACGACAAAAGATTTTTTATCGAGAATCATAAAACTGTCGACGAGCAAAAGAACGATCACACCGATATCCAAGGCGATGACGATCGGAATGATTGTTTCCAGCACCGATACGAATAAAGACAAAAGCAATGGTACCAGCAATAAAACACAAACAAAACGTTGCGGATAAATACTGCGGTAATAAGCGACCAAAGCCAATGGCAATGTCACCAGGAATAAACCTAGCCACGGCAGGTACGCGAATATCGATCCTAAATCAGTGTACCAATCAGCCATCACTTACGAGGTACCTCGATGGTTTTTAGCAATTGCAACAACTGTTCGTCGACCTTTAAGCCTTCGACCTCTGCCTCAGCCGTCAAGCTAACTCGGTGCCTCAAAGCTGGGAGAACTAACTCGGCAACATCATCAGGGATCGCGTAATCGCGTCCGCGGAAAGCAGCTAAGGTACGAGCTCCTTGCATCAAGGCGATGCCCGCACGCGGCGAAGCGCCCAGATAGAAGGGTGGCCATTTTCGCGTTTGCCTTACGATTCGATTGATGTACTGCAGCAGTGGCGGTTCAACACGTACCTGACTATTGGAACTCGTTATCGCCAATATTTCTTCCGGACTTGTAACACACTTCAATTCAGTCTCGATGCGGTGTCCCACATCGACTTGCATGCTGTGTTGCTCAAGAATCTTCGCCTCATCTAGCTCCGAAGGATAATCGACGAGAGTTTTGAACATGAAGCGGTCCAATTGTGCTTCGGGCAAATTATACGTTCCCTCACTCTCGATCGGGTTCTGAGTTGCCAGCACTAAAAACGGACGCGTTAGCCGGTGACTGACACCATCAGCCGTCACGCGAAACTCTTGCATTATCTCCAGAAGAGCAGCATGTGTTTTTGCAGGTGCTCGGTTGATTTCGTCGGCTAGCAATAATTGCGTGAATACCGGACCGGGACGAAACCGAAACTCCTGTTGTTTCATGTCGAAAATCGGAGCCCCGGTGATATCCGATGGCATAAGATCCGCCGTGAATTGGATTCGACCAAATTGACAGCCCAGGATTCGCCCCAACGCTCGGACAAACAAAGTTTTTCCAAGCCCCGGTACGCTCTCGATCAAAACATGTCCACTCGAGAATAATGCAACCAGCGTCGATAAAACAAGTTCGTCTTGACCGACGTAGATCTTCCCGAGTTCTTGCTGAATGGATTGAAATAGGTCGCGTGTTGTCCGCGTTGCTGGAACCGTTACATCTTGACTGCTCAAGTCTTTGTCTCCTCTACGATAACCGTTTCAGTGGCTGTTATAGCGTTTTCTTGAACCATGGACGATTCGGCGGGCTTCGGCTTTTCTAATGCCTTCTCCGGCGCGGGGCGTCGAGACTGAATAATCCAAGGATGCTTCGATTCTTTGCGTACAATCTTGAAATAATCTGATATACGTTCTCTAGCGAAATCCTCATTTCCAGTGCGAGCGAGCAAATTCCCCACCGCCTCAACATGCTGACCGAAATCACTCTTCTCCCGATCCTTCAAGCGACCGGGCCGACCGAATATTGGGAAAACAGCAAAGCAGTAAATTATTCCCAAAAGCGCTAAATGGATGACGATGAGGTTGATCGGCCAGACAGTAAACATCTCAAGACCTTTACCATCGTAACTAGGATCTTCACTATCGTTTAAATAAGGACCACTACGGCCACTTACCAAAAACGCTGCTTTCTCGTTGTCGCCGCATATATCGACTAGCCTGCCCGCTAACTTGCGATGCTCCTTGGGTACCAAACCACCGTTAGTCAAAAAAGCTCCGTTGCAAACGACGATGATTTGACTTTTGGGCCAACGCTCCGATGTCAGCCTAAACACAAGCGGGCGACCATCGTCAGAAGAAAGGAGAATTTCACTTTCGGGTATCAATGATTGCTCTTCGTACTCGATGTGTTCGAGTTCCTCTGGGCTCCACGTCGCGCGGCCATAAGTAGGGGCAGCATCTGTATTGTTGATTGAATTCGTAGCGGTAGCCGCGGAGTCCTTGGGAGTCTCTATCGAATCCCTTGCTGGCGGCAGCAGCTGTGTTCTTGTCCAGAGACGTGTTTTCGAGACGTCAATTCCTTCCGCCCATGTCCCGCGCAATCCATGTACTTCGCCCCCGACTCGGTTCGGATCGACTTCAAACCATCTAGCGAATACATTCTCTGTTAGATCAGACTTTAAATCGTCAAGTCGCACTAACATTTCCTCAACGAAAGCATCGCTCTTGGCTCCAACAGGCTCTCGTTCCACTACCTGCTTCCAATACTCACCGGAAGCATTGTAATCACGTCCTACGTAAATTAACGTCTTTCCACCGTTACCTTCTTTTAACCACTTATCAAGAAAATCTCGTGCGACTTTGCTTGGAGGCGTATTC
>JBEGUT010000519.1:0-3728 GCA_041178745.1 Planctomycetota bacterium
AAAGACTTGCAAAAAAATTTGCCACAGACATTAGAGCGAATTGTGCATTTTTGCGATGAGCCATTTGGTGATGATTCGGCCTTGCCGACATACCATATTTCTCGATTGGCTCGTGAGCATGTAACAGTCATTCTAAGTGGTGATGGCGGTGATGAATTCTTTGGTGGTTACTCTTCCTATCATGGGATGTTGTTTGCCGAGCGTTATCGTAGCTTGTTACCAGGATGGCTTGGGGCAAGCGGGCTACCATCGCTGGTTCATGCATTATCCGAAGTGACGCGAGGCGGATTGCGTTATCGATTACAGCGAGCGGAGCGTGTCTTTAGGCACAGCGCGATGCCGCTTGCAGAGGGCTATCGCGAGAAATGCGCGATATGGGGAGATGCAGACCTGCAGGAACTGTTGACTCCCGAAGTATTTACCGGCAGAGGTGGACAAAAGCGGAATGAGTTAGCGATTCAACTCGAAAAAATACTGTTGTCAGATCGTGATTTGGTTAGCCGCTTGACTGAGATCGATGTTCGATCGTATCTGAAGGATGATATTTTGGTGAAGGTGGATCGCATGAGCATGGCGCATTCGCTCGAAGTGCGATCGCCGCTGCTGGATCATAAGTTGGCCGAGTTAGCAGCTTCCATGCCATCGAGCTTGAAGATTCGTGGAGGAATAGGGAAGTACATTTTGAAAAAAGTTGCTGCGCCGTATGTTCCGCAGGGAACGTTTAAAAAGCCCAAACAGGGGTTCGGGGTACCGCTGCGAGATTGGCTGCGATTCGGTTTAGCCGAGATGGTGGGGGATTATTTGGAGGGGAGTCCTTCGAAGCTTCCTGCCGGTATATTTCAACAGGCAAAGGTGGGGAAGATCTTGGCGGAGCATCGTAGCGGACAGCGTGACCATAGCCGCAAAATCTGGCTATTGCTGGTTCTTGCTAAATGGAACGAACAAAGACAAATTACCCACGGGCACTAAGGTGCCCATTCTTAAATTCCTGTGGAGTCAGGCATCTAGCGGACTGGGGCTATTAGCCTTATTTTAATGGCCTTGTTGGGGAATTTTGGTGGCTAGCGGGGCTCCGCCACTAACCCGATGTGAAGAGCTTATCTTCTGTCTATAATCCCTCAGGTTTGTGTCTCTCTAGCAACAACGTCCTGATCAAGGAAAAGCATTGAAATGAGTTCAGTTGAACGCACCATAATCATTGGTAGTGGACCGGCGGGATGGTCATCGGCTATTTATGCAGGACGAGCTAACTTACAGCCTTTGGTCTTCGAAGGAGCGATAACGGAGCAAAATAGGTTGCAGGGAACTTTGCCACTTGGGCAGTTATCGCTGACCACTGAAGTGGAAAATTACGCCGGCTTTCCATCCGGCAAACTGCGGGAATTCCTGTCAACGGCGATTCATCCGGACCGAGTTGCCGCGATGCCCCCAATAGAAGAGCATGCGCATGCTGTGACCGGACCGGAATTGATGGAACTGATGCGCCAACAGGCTACGAATTTTGGAGCACGGATCATCACCGATGACATTGTGAGCGTCGACTTTTCGAAAAAGCCATTCACACTTGTGTCGCTTGAGTCAGGGACTTTTCATGCGGAAACGGTGATCGTCGCAACAGGCGCCCGGGCCAATTATCTTGGCCTGCCAAGTGAAGAAGCATTTAAGAATCGTGGTGTTAGCGCTTGTGCCGTTTGCGACGGTGCGTTACCTCGCTTCCGCAACAAACCTTTGGTGGTCGTCGGAGGTGGTGACTCAGCCGTCGAAGAAGCCACTTATCTGAGCAAGTATGCGTCGAAGGTCTACCTTGTCGTGCGTCGTGATGTGCTCAGAGCTTCTAAGATCATGCAGCAGCGGGCACTCAATAATTCAAAAATCGAGATCTTGTGGCACAGCCAAGTCAAAGAAGTTCTAGGGGATGACAAGGCGGGAATGACTGCGGTCAAAATCCATAATTCCCATTCACAGAAAGACATCGACTATGCGGCATCAGGAATGTTTTTGGCAATCGGGCACACGCCGAACACCAACTTTCTAAAAGGTCAGCTTGAGCTCAATGACAAAGGTTATGTAAAGTGGAAGACTCCATTCAGAACCTGGACGAGCGTTGAGGGAGTTTTTTCAGCAGGCGATGTTTCAGACGATTACTACCGACAAGCGATTACGTCTGCTGGTACTGGATGTATGGCAGCACTCGATGCTGAACGATACTTAGCTGAGCATGGAATTATTTAACGTCCCGTTAGATCGTTCGTGTCATGACCGAAAAAGAGACTGTTAGGTAGCGTCAGCGCGGTTAGTTTTTCAAAACGCGATTTCCATGATTGAGGTGAGTTGAATGAGTCAGGCCCCTTGGATCACTGTGGCAGAGGCGCGGTCGGCAGATTCGATTGGTAAGCATGTAGAAATTCGAGGCTGGTTGCGCACTCGTCGCGACAGTAAAGGTGGATTTAGTTTTCTCGAGATCAATGACGGTACAACTCTCGGGAATCTTCAAGTCGTTGCACCAGGTGAACTTGCCAATTACGAAAGCCAAGTAAAAAGTCTATCTGTTGGCTGTAGTCTGATTGTGGTTGGTGAGCTCAAAGCAAGTGTGGGACAAGGTCAAGCGACTGAACTTGTGGCAAGCGAAGTCCGAATGATCGGAGATGCCGATCCGCAGGAGTATCCGCTGCAAAAGAAACGGCATACGTTTGAAAAGCTTCGCGAGTGGGCTCACCTGCGACCTAGGACTAATACCTTCGGGGCTGTCACGAGAGTTCGCAATCGACTGAGCTTTTCGACGCACCAGTTTTTTCAGGAAGAAGGGTTTTTCTACATCCACACGCCGATTATTACGGCGAGCGATTGCGAAGGGGCGGGACAGATGTTCCGCGTTACGACTCTACCTTTAGAAAATCCTCCGCGGGATCCACAAGGAAAAGTTGATTACTCCAAAGACTTTTTTGGACGTTCCAGCTACCTGACGGTAAGCGGCCAATTGGAAGGTGAGATTTATGCCACCGCTTGCGGAAAGATCTATACCTTCGGTCCCACATTCCGCGCTGAAAATAGCAACACATCTAGGCACTTAGCGGAGTTCTGGATGATCGAGCCAGAGGCGGCGTTCTTTGACCTCAGGGATAACATGGCGCTCGCAGAAAGATATGTAAAGCGACTTCTTAAAGATGTGCTGAGCGACTGCGCTGAAGATATGAGCTTCTTTGATGAACGAGTTGAGCCAGGATTGCTCAATGCATTGAAACTGGTGCTGGAGAAGCCGTTTGAGCGTATCTCCTACACAGAGGCGATTTCGATACTGGAAAAAAGTGGCGAGAAGTTCGAGTATCCTGTCGCTTGGGGAAGTGACTTGCAGGCAGAGCATGAACGCTATCTCACGGAAAAGCATATCCAGGGCCCCGTCATTCTTTACGATTATCCAGCGAAGATTAAATCGTTTTATATGCGTCTCAACGATGATGGCCAGACTGTCGCTGCGATGGACGTTCTGGTTCCGCGTGTCGGAGAGATCATCGGAGGAAGTCAACGCGAAGATCGCTTAGATATTTTAAAAGATCGCATGGCGAAGATGGGGCTATCCGAACAAGATTATTGGTGGTATCTCGACCTCCGCCGCTTCGGTAGTGTTCCGCACAGTGGATTTGGGCTGGGCTTGGAGCGTATCGTCCAGTTCGTCACCGGTATGGCAAATATCCGCGATGTCATCCCGTTTCCAAGATATCCGGGAAGTG
>JBEGUT010000520.1:0-3723 GCA_041178745.1 Planctomycetota bacterium
GCCAGGGCAGGGTAGAGTTCAAGCGGCGTTGGTGTGGTTGGAGATGTCCAAGAAATGTGAGAACTGTAAAGCATCGAATAATTTTTGTGGACCGATGGATTGGATTTTTCGCAACCCAACACCAAGCTTGGCACTTTGGTTTGATTGCCATGGTGCTGGGCAATCCATTGATCGATACTGGTTCCGGAGCGAATCTCGCCACCGGAAGCAAGCGGTGCACCAGAGAGCAAGTTCCCGGTTTGCGAACTGTGGATATTTCCTTTGAGCGCTTCTTCGTTGTACAGACCGCGGATAAACAGCATTTGCTCGCGCAGGTCTTGTAATGGCTGCAGAACACGTCCCAGCTCCATTTGTGCGCCTTCGCCTTTGGCCCACCATTCGCGGCCGTGAAATCCGTTTCCAGAAAACAAGCAAGCGACTCGCACGGGAGCTTGATTAGGATCAGCCGATTTGATCGACTCGTCAGCCCAAGCCGAGATAGACTCCATCCAAGGTAAGGCCATGGACACACCGAGCCCGCGAAGCATTGTTCTTCTGGAGAAAGGTAGAGATCCTAATTCTTTCATCGGGTAATCCTTATGCTGACCTTTTAAGCTCAGTTGTAGTATAGGCTAGGCCAAAACAAACTGCAGTGACCAAATCGTGTTTACTGTGCACCTTCAGCGAGAAAATCACGGCCGCGAATTTCTCGGAATTGTCTGCTATTAAGCAAGGGTTTCAAAGCTGCTGAAAAGCGATATTCATTTTTTTCAAGCGATGATTTCATCTCTTGAATCAGGCTGCGATCGGAAAGCTGAACCGAGCGTCCGAGAGCAAAACCCGTCAATTTTTTACAAAACTGCGTAACGAAATCATCCCGTCTTTGGTTGAGCAGATAATCCCGTAGGCCTAACGGTCCAGAGAATTCTGCTCCATCGATCGTTTTCACGGCAAGTGCAATCGGCTTTCCAGCTTCATCCATGGATCGCAGTCGACCGATCGCATCGAAATTCTCCATAGCAAATCCCATCGGATCAATTCGGCGATGGCATACCGCGCATTTTTCGTCATTGCTGTGCAATTCGACCAGTTCCCGCATGGTCAACCCGCCACGGCCAGCGACATCGTCGGGTAAAGGTGGAACACCTTTCGGTGGCTTGGGTAGTTTTTCACCCAGCAATACTTCGCTGACCCAGTTGCCGCGTAAGATAGGACTTGTGCGCGATGCACCTGCCAAAGTTGCCAGTACGGTCGCTTGGCCGAGGATGCCACTGCGTTGAGAGTCGCCGCCAAGTTGAATCTTCTGCCACTGCTCCCCCGTCACGCCTGGGACTCCATAATGCTCAGCGAGCGGGCCGTTTACGAATGTGTAATCAGCGCTGAGTATCTCGAGGATCGAAGCGTCAGACTTAAAGAGGTGATTGAAGAAGCGAAGAGACTCTTCGTACATAGGTGCACGCAGCGGTGCAAAGGTTGGGAAGTACTGATCACTCTTTTCATCAAACTCGTCGAAGTTTTGGATATGCAACCAATAGGCAGCAAACTCGCGAGACAATCGTTCGGCGCGAGGATCCTGCAGCATACGTTGAGCTTGTCGAACGAGCGTATCACCTTGGGTTAATGTTTGGTCGGCTGCAACATCAAGCAGTTCGCGATCGGGCATCGAACTCCAAAGGAAATAACTCAGGCGATTGGCTAGTTCGTAATCACTTACCGTACCTGGTTGTTCTCCTGTAGGTGGTTGCTCAAGTCGATAGAGGAATGCGGGTGCCACCAAAACTCGAGCAATCAATAAACGGATCGCGTCTTCATGAGGAATTTCTTCACGCCGAAGTTGCTGATAGAACTCCTGCAGTTGCTGTCTTTCATCCTCACGCAGTGGTCGACGAAACGCTTTGCCTGCGAACTCGATAACCGCTGCGATATGACTCGGTTGAGAAGTGACCAATTGCGTTTCATAGTCTTTGGCACGCTGCATGATCGGGCCGCGCATAGGTTCGAACACCGATGGATCAGCATCCTGGGTTGCGTACTCCATCAATTGCGCAAAGGCATCAACAAGTTTGGTTGCATCGCTACTGACAAAATGCAATTGATCCCACAAACGATTCAGGTCTGCGGTTTGCTGTTCGTCGAGCAATAACCGCTGCAGGTGATCATCTTCGCGATAGAATAGGGTGAGGGTCACGACTTCATCGACAGGGACGATTTTCAAATAACAAAGAGCAGGTGGAAAGAGATCACGGAATATAGTTAGGCGATCGAGAATCTTAGTACGAGCTTGGCTCTGGTTGGCCACGAGAATCGGATTGGAAACGGAAGCGGGTTGAAGGCCATCGGTCCAAGTTCCTTTGGTTCCGTTGGAGTTAGCAACACCTGCCTGCAGTGATGCTTGGGGTTGTATGCGTCCGGGGACGACTTGGGCTTGAAGGCTTGCTTCACCTTGGCTCTTAGGGTCGAGCGTAACCTCAGTTTGAAACTCATAGCCTTGCAACAGGTCAGCGGGAATTGAAACGAAGGTGGATGAAGGAGCTTGAGAAACGAGATGGGCATCTTTGGGGTTTTCCTCGGTTCCAAAGATGACTGGTTCAGAAGTTCCAGTTGTGTTGATCTTCTCGATGATTAGATCTTTGTGTGAAGCAGTGTCCACTGCATTGGCAAGCCAGTTTGGCAAATCCTGAGACTCGGCGAGGAGCGGAGTTCCCAGCAGTGGTCCTTGGAGTGATGTTAATTGCTGATAGAGGAGTCCGTCCGGAGAGGCCTTGTCGGCAGGTGGTTGACCAAGAACAAGGTCACGAACTTTTTCTGCGATCAGTTTTCTTGCGTCACCTGGTTCGGTCGCTTCCCACTGAGCGAGCAGTGAACCGGCGGGAAGTGTTGGGCCAGCCGACTTAGCATTTTCAACGGCTTCGGTAAAGAAGTGCCATACGGCGGGATTGCCAATGCGATCTGCATGTGGATTGCCCGACAAAATATCTGGCGATACATCGCCAGCCAAATCCCACTGCTGTTTTTCATCGTTACTGTTCTTGATCGTCAAATTGATTTTGGTTAGATCGCAAGAATGATTCGTATCTCGCGGTCCCACTAAGAATGCGACCACGTCACCTTGCTGCACGATGACAGGTGCGATCGCGTCGATATTGACAGGTGTTCCTCCATGAGCAATTCCTTGGGCGAGCGTTTGGCGACGATTCTTGCGTCGCAGTTCGATACGCCAAGTCACACCATTGCCGCATTCTGGATGGGCATGCGTGATTTGTCCCGATAGAGAGATCTTTATGGGTGTTGTTATCGGGCATTGCCATCCGGCAACGATCTCTAGTGATGGAGAAGGGTGAACCAAGATGCTGTGAGGATCAGCATTGCCTGGGATTCGAACATGCTGGTCGGACGAATTGGCAAGAATCAAAGGGGTTTCGTTGGATCCCCAGCCGTTGATGAAATCGTATCCGGAACTATTTTTCATCTGCATAGTGAGATGATTTTCGATATTGATTGGGCCTGCAACGGAGACACCCAGGTAATTGAGCCAAGCGGTCAAAATATCGGGGTCAACTTGATATTCCTTCGCTAACGCTAAGGGATCGATAGAGCGCAGTCCTTGCTGAGTTGAGTTTTCGGAAGCCTCCGTTTGATCCGATGCTGCGGTTTTGTGAGCACTAGGTTTTTCAATGACTGGATTGTCGGCTTTAGAATTATTGTTCTCTTTCTGTTCATTGTTGGTTGAGGTGTTTTTGGATG
>JBEGUT010000521.1:0-3721 GCA_041178745.1 Planctomycetota bacterium
TGCAACACACGAATAACTCCTCATTTGCTACCCGCCCCCCGTGTTTGTCGCGATCCCTCGGTCCGGTCGCCCGTTGCCCCCTCCTCTATCGTCTATTATCCTGACAGTTACAAGTGCCTAAGTGTCACCCTCTGGGCTTGGTTCGGTTACAAAAGTGGCTCCCCCACTCGCCGAAACTTTTTCCGGCTACCAAGGGACACCGCCAGCAAAATCAGAGAGATCAACGGATTCATCCAACTCCTCTCATCGTTATAAAAAACGCCGACGAGTTGAAGATTACTATCCGATGACCGCTTTTCCGGAACCGAACATCGAGCCGAGTTACAATGAATGTCTAGCCACGACTAGGGTCAAACCTCGACTACGGCCAAAAACGTAAAGTCTCAAACGCAGCACAAAAGCAAAAAATTTTTAAGACGAGTTACGCGTCTCCCAAAATCACCTCAGCCTAAATGAAGATCGGTCGTTATGGCCTCTGCCCCAACTCTGCTGCAATTTGAACAACTTGCCAAAGAGTACAACTTGATTCCCGTTCATCGCAGACTTCTGGCAGACAGCCTAACACCTGTCTCTGCCTTTCATCGCCTCGATGATGGCCACTCGTCCGGCTGCCTATTCGAAAGCGTCATCGGTGGGGAGAAAGTCGGTCGCTACAGCTTCATCGCCACACGCCCCGAAAAACGAATTGCCGCTTGGGGCAATCGACTGATTGTTCAAGAGGGAGGTGATCAAAACGAGAAGACTGTTGACGACCCACTCGACTTCTTCCGGCAACAACTGCGATCCTTTCGCGTTCCAAGTCATCCCGACCTTCCACCCTTCATCGGCGGCGCCGTCGGCTATGCAGCTTACGATGTAGTACGCTATGTCGAAAAACTCGATTCACCCCCTCCCGATGATCGCCATCTTCCTGACCTCGATTTTTCATTTTTTCACGAACTTGTTGTCTTTGATAACGTCACTAAAACATTGATCGTGGTCGTACTGGTTCAACCAGATAAATACGCTTCCCCTGCCGCTGCTTATACCTATGCGGAAAAACGTATCGATCACATCGTTGAATCACTAAACTGCAACGACAAAGTGCTGCGACCCGCCGAAGTGAATCTCAATGCACTGTCTCCTCTCGAAGTTCGCTCGAATTTCACTCAGTCCCAATTCGAGGAGGCTGTGCGAACCTGTACCGAATACATTCGCGCCGGAGATATCTTTCAAGTCGTTGTCAGCCAACGGATGGAAGTGGAAACCAAAAGCGATCCACTAGAAATCTATCGCTCTCTGCGAGTTATCAACCCCAGCCCGTTCATGTTCTTTCTGCGCACACCTGACACGACCCTGGTCGGCGCCTCGCCTGAGGTGATGTGCCGAGTGCTCGATGGCCGCGTCACCGTTCGCCCCTTGGCAGGAACGAGAAGGAGAGGTCAAACCGAAGACGAAGATCGTCAACTCGCCCAAGAACTGCTGGCTGATCCTAAAGAACGAGCCGAACACGTAATGCTGGTCGACCTCGGCAGAAACGATGTCGGACGTGTCGCTCAATTCGGCTCGGTAAGACTCTCTGACATCATGACCATCGAACGCTACAGCCATGTGATGCACATCAGCTCCAATGTCGATGGCCAACTGCGACCAGAACTCGATGCCATCGACGCACTCAAAGCATGCCTTCCGGCAGGTACTGTCAGTGGCGCTCCTAAAGTCCGCGCGATGCAAATCCTCGATGAGATCGAACCGACCCGACGCGGTCCGTACGCAGGTGCCGTCGGCTATTTCGACTACGGCGGAAACATGGATACATGCATTGCCTTGCGAACCATGGTCGTCACGCCTGGCAAAGTTTATATCCAAGCTGGAGCGGGGATTGTTGCCGATAGCGACCCGACCAGCGAATATCAAGAAACACTCAACAAGAGCAAAGCTATGCTGAAAGCGGTCGAACTGACCGAAGCTCGATTGAAATAGAGCCTTGAAAAAAAGAGGGCTTTTATCGCCACCTTCGCCACAACTAAAACAGCAACTTTAGATTCTTGTTGCTGAACACTTCAACGAACTCAGACAGCCAAGCAACACCTAGGCTACTTGGAAACCAATAAACCTCTGAGTTCAATGCGATACTGACAACAGCAAAAAAAATAAGCCGCTGCCTTGATAAGACAGCGGCTTATTTTATTTCATTCTGACTAGATCGCTAAGGCCATCAAGACAATCCAAGCTCCAACGAATAACCCATTGGTCTCGGCATATGACTAGCGCCTGCAACGATTAGGACTTGCCAGCGGTTGCCTTCAGCAACGCATGCAAGCGACTCTTCGAACGAGCAGCCTTGTTAGGATGAATAACACCCTTGGCAGCTGCCTGATCCAAGCTCTTGAATACCTTGGGAAGCATCGTGCTAGCCTGTTCGCCGCTAGTCGTAGCTGTTTCTCGCAACTTGCGTACAGCCGTCTTCAAGCTGCTCTTCACAGCTCGATTCTTGGATCGACGCTCCAAACTTTGACGCAAACGCTTCTTGGCACTCTTGGTTGTTGGCATTCGACTCTATAACCTCAAAACCGCTATGTTCTCAAAACCACAATAACTTTGAAACGCCCCTGGTGGGACGTTATTTATTCGACAGGAACCCAATATAATGACCTTTATCGGCAAGTCTGTCTAGCTCATTTTGGTTTTCCGAAAGTTACGCTTCGAGTGTCAGAATCCCCCCTTTCGAACAACCCCGCACCATCCTCCGCACCGCAAGGTGACCCGGAGAAGCCGCAAATGGACCGCGGAAGCACGCCATCAGGCTCCCTAGCCAACATCCCAGTAGGCTCGATTTCCCTGGTAGGGGCCGGGCCTGGCGACCCGGGCCTACTGACGCTCCGAGGTCTAGAACAGCTGCAAAATGCCGAAGTCGTGCTTTACGATGGACTGGTCAACCCAATCTTGCTTCAGCACGCTCCCCCCGATGCCCAACGCATCAATGTCGGCAAACATGGTTCTAGCCGCATCTGGCAGCAAACTGAAATCCATCAAGAAATCCTGCATCACTTACAACTCGGTAAACGAGTGGTGCGTTTGAAAGGTGGCGACCCAGCTGTTTTTGCTCGCTCCGCGGAAGAACTGGAGTTCCTAGCTCAACACGGTATCGCCGCGGAAATTGTGCCCGGCATCACCGCCGCACTAGCCCTTCCCGCCTACACCGGAATTCCACTTACGCATCGCGATCATGCCTCGGCCGTCGCTCTCATCACCGGTCAACAAGCGGAGAACTCCGATGAACTCGACTGGGATGCCCTTGCCCGATTTCCAGGTACCCTAGTCTTCTACATGGGAGTTACCACGGCTGCTTCTTGGAGCCGTCAATTACTTCGTGCAGGAAAATCGCCCGAGACGCCCGCCGCGTTAATACGCAGAGTATCCTGGCCCGATCAACAAATCATCCGAACCAATCTCGGTTCAGTCGCGCAAGAACTAACGCCCGCTTCGAAACTGCGTCCACCTGTACTGGTTATTGTTGGACAAGTCGCACTAGAAACGGAGAATCAACCTATGGTGCTTCAGCCTCCTCTTTTCGGCTGCACCGTGCTGATTACCAGGGCAGCAAACCCCAACGATCCACTCGCTACTAACTTACGATCGCTAGGAGCAACGATCTTTCATCAACCGACGATCGAAATCAATCCACCTTCGCATTACCAAGATTTTGACCAAGCCATCGCTAACATAAATGCATTTCAGT
>JBEGUT010000522.1:0-3719 GCA_041178745.1 Planctomycetota bacterium
CGGCGAGCGATTATTGACAAGGGAGTGCGTATTGCTAATGGTATGGAAATCGGTTTCGATCCCGAGAAAGATCGCCAGAGAGGATTTACGGTCAGCTCTTCGGGAATCACCGTGATCAGCCAAACCGATGCGATTCGCTTAAGCGAAGGCGACTCTGGTTTTGGAAGCGATTCCTCGGAAGTTGCGACCTATATTTAAAGTCGATTGCCAAGGATTGTAGTCTCGTTTTGAGTTTCTCGAGCTGTTTTCGCACTCCGCAGTGGTGGCGAGGATAACGATGGATTCCATTATGAATCCCCTTTTTTTCATAAGCATCGCTTCAGGGGTCTGCACTCTGTTGCTAGGAATGTGGCTGGGTACTCGTATCGGTCGAAATCGAGAACGCAAGAGTATGCCAGCGATGCGAGAGCGGATTCAATCGCTAGCGAGTCAATTAGCCAGTGTTACCGACCACGTTAATTCCGACGTGCGTCTTTACAACGGTCGCATTAGTGAGTTTCAGCATCACTTCCAAGACATCAGCAAGGCAAGACAAGCAAAGATGTCGGTTCCTGCATCGTTGCAAGAGGAGAATCAAATCTCGGATCTCCTCGAAGCGATCCTGCAAGTTAACGAACAGATGCGGCAGCGACTCGATGAAACCGAGGCACGCTTAGAGCATCAAGCTGTGGCGATGCAATCTTATTTGAGTGAGGCTCGAACCGATTCCTTAACCAACCTAAGCAATCGACGAGTCTTCGATCAGTACCTGGAGCAACTCTATCGCGACATGTCCAGGGGAAAGGTTGCAGAACATTCACTGATTCTGATCGACGTGGATCATTTCAAGAGATTCAATGATCAATATGGTCACCAAGCGGGTGATGAAGTTCTCAAAGAGGTGACTGCTCGTTTTAGCGCGATGGCTCCCGAAGCGATTTGTATTGCCCGATATGGTGGCGAGGAATTCGCAATTCTTTTAAAAGCGAATCTGAGTTCAGCCTGTGAGTTGGCGGAACGCACTCGTCGTGCTATTTGCTCCCATCCTATCTCGGTCGATAGCCGTGAGTTGTCGATATCTGCGAGCTTTGGAGTCGCTATTTGCTGGTCGCATGAGATGCCCAGGGTGTGGATTCGCCATTCGGATGCGGCACTCTACTCGGCCAAAGGTTCGGGCAGAAATATCGTTGTTTACTACGATGGAAAAGGATATTTCAAGTTCGGCCAAGAAGAGAAATCAATTCCCCTTCGATCCTCTGAGAGTGTGCACCAGCAAGCAATAATTCAGGCTGGAGCAAGTACTCACGCGGGGCCAAATCATACTGCTTCGCCAGAAGAGACGGTAGCTCAAGAAGAAACGATTTGCGATGAGGTCAAGTCGATGCAGTTGGATTCGGTCAAGATGCGTATTAGCAGACGACTGGATGAAATTGTTCGCGAAGAAAATACACGTCGCTAAGCTATTGAGACTGTAACGCAAGAGGAACTTCAAGGTTGTTGGTTCATGTCTTCTTGGAGAGGCGCGGCCGGTAACCATTTGCCGATCTGCAAGTAGCCACTCCAAAGCACTGGATGGTTCCCTGGAATCAGTACCTTGCCAACTTCTGCACCTGCGAGAATTTCCTCTTGCTCAGGGTCAAACTGTTCCGCCCACATGGCATTCAGGCTGCGTTGCCACGCATCGGAAGGCTGATTATCAAGCCATTCGCCAAGATAACGTTTCAGTAATCTCTGGCTCGCCCCACCAGGTGATGCCCAGCGATTCAGCAACCCTTGACGCACTCCGCTGACGAGCATCGCTGTTGCTGGTAAAAATAAATCATCGCCCTTGGAAATCACTAAATCCGATGCGGTACTCGTCCAGCCGGGAAGCAATAAAGCATCGGGCAACGCAAGTGGCGTCAGTAAGCTATCTCGCCAATTCAAGGCAAGGGCGGCCTTATCCTGGATCAACCAATTTCGACTTAAGATATCTTTGTTAGGACTTGCTCGAACACTCGCCAGCAACATGGTTGGGCGATTCCTCCATAGAGTTAGAGGGAGGATCGTTTTGGAAGGTGGTAAGGTGACAAGACCCGGCAGTATTGTCTCCATTTCCTTGAGTCTTTTTTCTTCCTCCGCTTCATCAACACCACCGAAGAACTTCAGATTCCAAATGGCACCTTCCCATGCTGGTGGTGCAACACCCTGGGGTACGGCTTCTTTTTGTGCCTCGCGAATGCTAGTGGCACCGAAGCAATGAAGACTCAAACCTAGCAAGGGCGCGATCGCAATCTCTGTTTCTTCGCACCACCTTGGTCCTTTGGAATCGCTGCTGGGCAAGATATTCCAAGGTACGTACCAAAGCCAATCCTCGGGAATGATCACAACTTGATCGAAGGCTTCTAAGCTCTGTCGCATTTGCTGAGAAGTTAATGCATCTCGGAGTTCCAAAGCAGCTTGTTGCCATAGTGAGAAATCCTCTAAATCCATTTTTCGCTTAGGATCTTTGCCGAGTCCGATTGCTGTAAGGAGTTTGGCAAGACGAGGAGTAATAGCAGCTGAAGTTTCAAGTTCAAAGTTGACGATGTTGTTACGTGTAATCAGAAATGCTTGTAGATGCTCACCTTTGGCATCTGGCAACGAAGCATATTGCACAATAGCCTGTTTTTCGCCGAGTTGTTCTTGAATTTCTTTGAGCTCTAGACTTCCTACCAAAAACTCTGGAATCGATCCACGCGAAATCGCTAATTGTTGGAAACGCGACTCCAACGCTATCGCACGAGTCTCGAGTTCTTTCCACTGGAGGAGCTCATTTTTGGGATGAACAGAGCGATCCCAATTGATCGCCTGAGCTCTTAACTCTTGTAGTAGAGTTTGTAGGGCGACACTTTCTTGCAAAAGCTCTGGCCAGCGATTGTCAAGCTGCTTGCGCAGTTGTTGTTGTTTATCCGAAAGGTCGTCGATCGGGCGGCAGTAAAGTTGTCGGATGGCCAGCAGTCGATGGCGGTATGGTAAAGCATTGTAAAAACGCTCACGAGCCATGCGATCGGCAATCGCTGGTATTTCTTCTTTGGCACCGCGCCGATACGACAACTCTTTCCACAGCAGTAGAGCTTCCGTACGGTCTGAATTGAACGAGGCTATAGCCTCCAGTGGCTCGGTCATCCAAAGAGACGAATTTCCAAAAAGCAACTCATCAAGCAGTTGTTTCGTTTCTTCGACCGTGAGTTGTTCGCGACGGAAGGACTCAATAGTCCGAACGATCTGCAACTGCAAGACACTGCTAGTACCGATCTGAGGTGTTCCACGGTAAAAGGTGGTGGCAGTTTGAAGAGCGGATTGACCATTCGACAATCGGCCTCGAGCATACTCGGCAAGCGCATCAGCATAGTTGGCCATCGAGATAACGCGAGGAAGAAAAACACCGCGAGAACGAACTGTAGAGATCGCTGACTTGGCTAGTGTATCGCCGGCAGTGATATTGCCAACTCGAATAGCAGTTTCACTGGTCGCCGCTAATGCGTAGGCATTTGCCAAGCGACTATTTTTGCGACTCCAAGCGGCGATAGCCTGAAGAGTCGGTAAGGCAGTCGTATCAAGTTGGAATGAGGCAATCGCCCCCATGCGAATGACGATATCGCACAGCAGAGTGTACTGTTCAAGTTGGGCAGCCACGAGGGAGGCTTCCAAAAGCATCTGATAGGCAGTTGGATAATCCCCATCGCGAAGTAGAAGATCACTGTGGCTGAGCAAAGAGA
>JBEGUT010000523.1:0-3711 GCA_041178745.1 Planctomycetota bacterium
TTGGTAGTACGCCACTTGTCATCGATAATCTTTTGTGGGTCATGATCGGTGGTTCTCCACCTTCTCAGAATAGTATTCCCGAGGGTCAGCTTGATATGGTCAAAGGGAATGGTTGTGGAATTGTTGCATTTGATAAGCGGACTGGTAAAGAGGTTTATCGATTGAGTGATGAACTGGCCAGTTACTCCTCGCCCATTGCAACACCCAGTTTAACCAAACAGGGAGTGGATCTTTTGTGCTTTGCTCGCGGAGGTTTGATGGGGATTAATGGCAAAGATGGAGTTGAAAAGTTTTACTATCCTTGGCGCAGCTCAACGATGGAAAGTGTGAATGCGGCTTGCCCCATCGTGCAAGGCGATGAGATTTTGATTTCGGAAACCTATTCCATCGGAAGTTCTCTGTTGAAAATTCAGGACGGAAAGGCGACTGAACTTTGGAAGGATCCCGTCAGGCAGCGGGATCAAGCGTTTCGAGCCCATTGGGCAACTCCTATTTTAGTCGATGGTTATCTTTATGGTTGCAGCGGTCGTAATCAACCTGATGCGGATCTGAGATGTATTCGCTGGTCCGATGGAAAAGTGATGTGGGCTGCACGAACCCACGAGCGGATGAGTCTTCTGCTGGTCGATGGCCACTTGGTGGTATTGGGGGAAGAAGGTCGATTGCTGTTGATGAAAGTGAATCCGCAGAAACCAGAAGTTATCGGTGAGCTCGATCTGTCCGCTATGAACCATCCAGAAGATGGTGGTCCGATGCTAAC
This sequence comes from Planctomycetota bacterium, assembly GCA_041178745.1. Classification (GTDB taxonomy): domain Bacteria; phylum Planctomycetota; class Planctomycetia; order Pirellulales; family Pirellulaceae; genus JAFLCP01. The sequence continues at coordinate 761 of JBEGUT010000523.1, forward strand.
GGCGCCTTGCTGGGCAGCACCCATCCTATCCCACGGCTTGATGTACGTACGAGGCAATGATCGAGTGATCTGTTTAGAGTTGATTCCACAGAAAAAATAAAATGATCAGTGCTAGCGACCAGCATCTGCTGCGAGTTGTAACTCATGCACTCGACTCTATCGTCGCGAAGCTTTTCTAAAGTCGTTCTGCGCGATTGTCGGTTGAGAGATCCTCGGAAGCGTACTGATCCTAACGAAGCTGCTAGGCTCGGTCGTCGACCCAAACCTTTGACGACTGTAGTACGGTGGCATAGTCGACGTTCTCGATCTCCTCACCCAGCAATTCGACTTCTAGAAAACCATCGTAGCTGTGATGATTCAACAGGCTGACGATTTGCGATAGCGGCAGATGTCCCTGCCCCAATAGGCATCGGTTTTGTTCTCCCATCGGCGCATGTTTGGCATCGCCGATTTGAACCAATCTCACATAAGGCAAAATATCCGGTAGCCAAGCTAGTACTCGAGGGTCTTGCGCGAGGTGATAACAATCAAAGACTAGTCCAAGATTCGGTAGACCCAGTTCGGCAATCAAGTCGAGCGTTTGCGGTAGCTCGGTAAGAAAAGTAAAGTCGTGGGCACAGCCGATATGCATTGGCTCTAAGGCTAGTTGAACGCCTATGCTGCGAGCCGCTTCGCTTAGTTCCTTCAGAGCATGCTTAAGCAAACGGAGTGCGTGGCTTTTGGTATGACCACTTCGACCACCCGCCAGCACTACGACAGAATGAGCTTTTAGTTGGGCGGCTAGTTCGAGGCCATCAAAAGCATCCTGCATACTTTCGCTGAAAGTTCGGCCGTCGCTTCCGGTGAATCCACCGATCCACTGCAATGAAGATACTGCCAAGCCATGTTCGTTAAGAAGTTCGGCACCTTTCTCTTCTCCGTATTCCGCAATTTTGGCTCGCCAAACGCCTATCGCCTGGAAACCTGCCTGCTGGTAATGGAGCACGTCTTCTTCAAAGCTCCAGCGGAAGGTGGATAGTTCACTTACGGAAAGCTTCAACATTCGTGTTCGTATCCGTGAAAAGAATCTATTTTGAAGCTGGCTGGAAAGCATCTTAGAAAAGAAGCAATTCGAGCTTTCTCGCCTTAGAAATCTACGATCAATGTCGGTGTTAACCAACCAGGAACTGCTAGTGCTGGCGATGAACACTCGAAGGAAGCAAGAGTATGCCGACAGGTCGAGGTGCTGTAAAGCAAGGATCAAAAGATTCGACTCACTTCGGCAAAACTAGTGCTGCGTAAAAGCTATGCAAGCTTTTTGAGCGATTTGCTTATTTCTCCGGCAGCTTAAAGCTGGTTGGATTCCATTTCGTAGACGATTCGATTTTTTTGAAATGATTTCTTGCGCAATTGGACGAGCGAAAGTCATTGTGGCAGCATGATTTAGAAAGAGTAGTATTTTTGCTACTACAGCAGGTTAAGTTTTGGCACACGAAATGCATCTCAGTCTATGGGATCAATGGATAGGAAGGCCGAAAGCTTGATCGCTTGAGGCATCCACAGACGAACGAAAGGGGTTTGTACTTATTTAGAAATTGTAATGCGTGCCTGGCGTCGTCGTCATTCGGTTGTGAGCTAAGGGCGGGAGAGGGCTTTTAGCTTGGGACTGAGTGACGCGACGCTTTTTTTCTGCGCCGTTGTTTAAACGCTGCCGTGTTGTTTATTGGCTGTCGTCGCAACGCGAAGGAGCAATGTTGTTAGGGTGATCGAAAAAACGATCATGTATCCCATGGTCTGCTATCGCAAGGATCTAGCGACCCTGACAACCTAATCGCGATGCGTTTCTGCAGGGCCATGGTAGAAGAGATTCCTGATGGCAAGCCAGTCGCTATCAACGCCCCAACTTTGCTGTTTGAGACGGTCGCTTAGGTAAATCAAAGTTCCATGCGATTCCGTGCTAACTCTTTGGCATCTTATAGCTCTCTGAGATTCCAAGCGTCGACCCACTGAATCTCTTGTAGCTTGGCGGAGAAATCTTCTTCGAGACGGCGATGCATATCAGGTAAGTGTCCAGCGCCGTAAAAGACCGCGATCTTCTTTTTACCGCTGTCGAGTTGCTTCTGAAGTACTTCGAACGCTTTTGCGTTGCGTTCGGTGATCAATGTGCTTTTACCATCTTTGTCCGCCAAGCCAGCCATTTGCTTTTCCATGTTTTCGAAGTTTTTGGCCATAGCTCTTCGCATCGCCAATGACCGATTGGAAGAGAACATAGCGGTGAGCATCTCAAACTCTCCGCTTCCTCCAGCCTTACCGCTGGCTTGCTGAGCCATTCCAGAACCCATCGAACGCAAAAGGAGAGTGAGCACGCCATCGCCACGATTGCGCATACTGTCGGACATTTCCTGCGGGGTCATATCAGCGTGGACAAAATTCTTCGCTCGATAATTGATCCCTTCCAACTGGAAGTCAAGTTTGAGGACTTCCTTCATCCCGTATTGCATAGCGCCAATCGGATTGGCGATATTTGATTCACCCCCAGTTTCCGGTATACGTGTTTCAGGATCTGCCACCAATTCGTAGAGAACAGCATCGTAGGTTTTAAATCGACGGTTCAGTTCCTCATAGTAGGACGCTTCGCCGATATGAACGGCTCCTACCAAGTCGATCTGCACAGAAGGATGTTTAGCGGGATCACCTTTATAGACCGCGATTGCCGTTTGCAGTGAGACAGGTTTTTTACTCTCGCGCAGTACTCGCAGAAACTTCAGCTCATTTTTCGAATTCTCTGACTTGTTTTTTTCTGTGCTGTCGCTGCTGGGCGACTTGACGGTGGGGGTAGCTTCTTGGCCGTGTGAATCGGAGGCTAGAGGTAGGAAAAAGGGGAAAACAACAGGAATCAACCACCAACGCATTGCTTATCTCCTGACCGTAATACGTATTCAAGGACCAATTGTTCCGAGGTCCAATTATTT
>JBEGUT010000524.1:0-3703 GCA_041178745.1 Planctomycetota bacterium
TGAAGTGTTTGAGGCAATCCAAGCGGATCCTCGCTATCAGAAAAATATCCAGTGGGGCAAGGCACGTCGTGGACATCCGGAAGGGACCGTGGGTGCGCATATCGTTGAACTCGAGGGGAATCTCGAGGCGCTTCGCTCCAAACTGAGCGATGAGGATTATCAGAAGCTAAAAATTCTTATTCATGTGCATGATAGTTTCAAAGCGGAAGCGGAGTCGGGGGTAGCGATCACCGATCCACGCAGCCATGCCAGCTTAGCGCGAAGTTTTCTCGCCGAGTTCTGCACGGATTCAGATTTACTCACAATGGTTCAGTATCACGATGAGCCTTATGCACTTTGGTTGCAAGTGCATCGTGGGCGAGCTTGTAATGAAGAGCGTTTCGAAAGTCTGTTAGCAGGCATTCGTGATTGGAAGCTTTTCATCGCTTTCCTGATCATTGATAACTGCACGCTCGGTAAAGGACGTGAAAGTCTGCGTTGGTTTCTGCAGAAGATCGAAGGATGCGTCCAGTCGGCGATCACAGAGAAAGATATCATCGAGACTGTTTGAGCAACATTCGCCGGCGGTATTCAATGGTCATACATGGCTTCCCTCCAAAATTTACTTCCTGGCTGGAAGTGGTTTTAGCAGAGATCGCTGAGAGCAAAAAATAAAAAGGGTCAGGGTGATAATTCGCATCACCCTGACCCTTTTCAACCGTGAAAGATGGGCATTGCTCCGGTGAATCGGAGATCTAGTTGGCCGTCATACATTGAGCGGCATTCGCCTCTAAGATCACGGTGCATCCATGACTTTTTAAGGTTTCCGCAGATGGGTTCATCTCGGAAAATTCAGTCAGACATCCTTGCTGCTCAGCACTTCAGGATGTCGTGCCAAGCATTCCTTTGACCTGATGCTAGATAGTAATGCATTTGGTGTGCCAAACATCGCGAGTGGATGCGAAGAGTTCTTTTTTCTTTTTTTATGTGAGACTGCAGGGGTAAAAGCGGCCTCACAGAAGGATTGATTGGGAGGACTAGGAAAGTCGGTTAAGTCGGCGCGGGGTGGTTCCGTGTAAGAATTACGAGAGCAAGTGAAAACTTTACAATTCGTTTTGTAAGAACGACGAAATTCAATGAGCATACCAGTCGCACAAGGAAAGTTGCGTTTTCATTTGGTCAGTGACTCGATCAAGGTTTGGGACATGGCTTTGAAAACCATTTGCAGTCGATCGAAATCACGATCTTCCGCTTGGCTATGAATTAGAAGCGTTTCTTTTCCATCGCGAATGGCGATGAAGTGGCAGGTTACCAAAAGGTCAAGATAGTAAAAACGAATCAATTGGGCAGGATAGGTCTGGCTGTTGATCTCTAATGACGATTCTTCCATTTCGACTTCATCGTAGTCGGATTTCATCGCTTCAACAGCTTCATCGAGAACCTGCTGCGGCCCTCGCGAATCTCGATAGCGATTGATAGCAAAAAAAGCGTGATCGGGACTTTCGGCGGTAACACTGATGGTTTGTCCCTCTTCGGTTTCTTCGGAGATGGTCCAATTTTCTGGGTAGCGAAATTGGAGATTCATACCGCGGTAGATTCCAGGTTCCATAGCGAGGAGCTTTCCGAGAGAGAGGGATTGGTTTGTTCTTGATTTAGAAGGAGTTTACCTGCTAGTGTTTTCATTGGAATCCTCTTTGGCAATTGGTGAGGCTCCGTACAGAGCGGAGTATTGGATTGAAAATCGCGGGTTTTGGTACATCTCCCGGGGGGCACTTCAACCACTGGCTGTGGGTCGTGGCGGCGTTCTTTTTTTGTACCTTGCCAGGTTGCAGGATGTGGAAGCGGCAGCCTCTTGGCGAGTCGTTGGCCAGTGCCCGCCAGTTTTCGCTTCGTGGCGCTGAGGCGTTGCAGCAGGAGAATTGGGGCGATGCGGAGGGTTATTTTTCTGAAGCACTGCGTCAAAGCGGGATGGATGAGCGGGCTCACTGGGGTTATGCGGAAGCGATGTGGGTCAAGGGTGACCGTGCAGCTGCCACTAGGCATATGGAGGAAGCGGTTCGGTTATCTGGGAGCAATCCAGATTTATCGGTTCGTCTTGGTCAGATGCAGTTGGAGCAGGGAAAGTTGGACGAGGCGAGTCGTCATGCCAGGATTGCTTTAGAGAACAACCGACGGCACCCGGGAGCGTGGGCGTTGGAGGGGGATGTGTTAGTTGCTTGGCAGCGTTGGGATGAAGCCTTGGCGGCGTATCATCGAGCTTTGGTATATCAGCCGGACTTTCCTGCGGTGCAGATTGCGGTAGCAGAGTTGTATCAGGGGATGGACCGACCTCAACGATCCTTGGCGACACTCGATCGCTTGGCCGACCAGCATGCTTTGGATCGTATGCCGGTGCGAGCCACGTGGTTGCGAGGCGAAGCGTTGGCGAGTTTAGGGAGGACTCAGGAAGCGTCGCAGATGCTCGATGAGGCTGAGCGACGAATGGGCCAGAACGATGTAGAAATGATGTTAGCCATTGCGAAGACACGATTTCGCTTGGGTGATATGCAAAAATCCACGGAGTTACTCGCTAGAGTGGATCGCATTGCTCCCGATGATCGCAATGCTGCCATATTGCGAGAGCAGATTCAATTTGCTTCTTCTGAAGTCACAACCGCTGGACTGGCGCGCCAGGTTGAGCTGCAGGACAAGATTCGATGATTGGATTTTTCAGTTTTCGTTCGGGTTTTATAGATCTAATAAACTGAAACGATCTTGCTGACTGTAACGATTATATCTCAAGCAGTCATTTTTCAGCCCGCGCTTTCTAGGTGGATTTCAGTTTGCCGAATCCCGTCATTATTCTCGAGCGTTGCGGTCGCTGCATGCTACGCTTTCGATGGTTTTCAATTCTCCTTTCCTAACACGATGAAAGGTTTTGTTAGATGTCTAACTCAGCAGAATCTACAGCGACGATGCAATTTGTCGATCGCCGAGCTCCACGAGAAGCGGGGTCACTTGGCATGGAGAGAAGACAGTTCGGTAACAGCTACCGCGAACTGTCGGAGGATGCGAAGGAGCTAGCGGAAGCGATCGACAGCTATAAAGTTCGTCATCGTCGTCGCTACATCACCTTTGAAGAGATGCTGCAGGTGATCACTGAATTAGGTTATAAAAAAGTTAACGAGAATTTCTAGCAGCACATCAAGATGCGACGAGCATCAAGTCGGCAAGTCGCCGATGAGTAACAATCCCGATCTGGTTGCCACGTTGATCAACAACGCGAGCCAGATCGGCATGCTGGCACTGCATTTGAGTTAGTGCTGAGATGTGGGATTGTTCCGCTTGCAAGGTCGGGATCGGTTGCAAAGTGGGTTTTTGAGATGCGGTAAGGATATCGATGACTCGATAGTATCCGATGAGTTGCCCATCTTGTCGGCGAACACCTACGATGCTGTAGGTACTTCTGCGAATAGTATCAAGTAAATCGGATCGATCGGCGAATTCTTCGACCAGCGGTAGGCCTCTTAACGGCAAGCAAAAATTGCGCAGTGGTTTACCACCGTAGGCAAGTAGATTTTGCGACATGTCCTGTTGTATCTTGGCCAGCACACCTGCTTCTCGCCCTTCTTCTAAAACACGTTGCAATTCTTGTCGGGCGAGGGCAGGGCGGATTTGCAGAGGCATCTTGCCTAGTGCGGTTTGAATCGCGCGACTGACAAAGTACAGCACCAGGGATATTGGC
>JBEGUT010000525.1:0-3701 GCA_041178745.1 Planctomycetota bacterium
TTGTTGCTCATAGCCTTGGCTGACACCCGTCATGCGCTCGCGCGTGGTGACTCCAGGTATCACCACGGGACTGGTGGTCAAAGTACTGACCCAATCGATCGCATCGATATCGTTCGATGGATCCCATAGATCGAGGCCTTCTGGTAGTGGATCGGTGGCTCTGGTCTGGATGGTGGAAGGGAAAGGAATGAGGTAAGGGATGGCTCGTTCGCGATAGTATTTCGCGGCGATCTCTCGATCGCTGAGTTTTGTACCTGAAGCTTTTAGAATCTCAGCATATGTAAATGGGTCACGGAAATTCTTGGTTGATTTACGTCCGGAATCTTTGCCTGAAACTCTTCCTCCTTTTCCGAGAGGTGTTTCATTGATTTCGATGGGATCGAGTCCATTGAGTTCGGGGTCTTCGCTGGGATGAATCGGACCATCGGGTTCATCATCATCGAACTCGGTGAGTCCGTCGGGAGTGCCGCCATCACCTGCTTGCAGTGTATCGCACCAAATACGTTTTGCGTTCTTGTTTTTTTCTGCTTCGGTATTCACATAGGGCAGGCAGAGGCAAGCGAATCGACCAGCGCCGCGCAGCCAATCCTTGGAATAGACTCGAAGCAAGCGAGAGCCGAGCCAGGCATCTTGGTCGATACGTGGATCGATACGGTCTGTGGTAAGCGTTTGAGCATCCAGGCTCCAGAGTATCTCGTAGATCCGCATGTAGAACTGCCATAGATCCGATTTTCCAAAGTCCTTCTTCAAAGCTCGATAGACACCTGCTATGTCAAGTCCTCGCACTCTTTGCAGATGATCATTAATGAGCAAGTCGGAATAGAGATTTGCAACATAGGGAGTGTAGGACTCAACTCCAGGAAGACCACGTCGGATATTTGCGATCAACCTAGCATTATCGATTAAGTCGGCTGGACAGTAGACGTGATGGCCGATTTCATGTGCGAGAATCTCTCTGCCAAATGCCTGTAATCCATCAGCTTGAATCTGCCGTAGACTGATCACGACGGAGTGGTCTTTTAGGCGGATCATCGCAAAGCTGCCGCTAAGGCTTTCGCGTTTTTCATCCTCCTTGGTAAAGCACCACATAGGGTCATGTAATTGAACAAAGGGACTCCAGTCACTGAGTGCCTGGGCCCATTGCTTGCGCCACTTTTCCTGCAAATCCAGAAGCGACTTGTCTTTAGGAGAGTGGTTCATGAGAATCGCTTTGCGTACAGAAAAATGTGGAAGGAGTCGGAGATGGTGACGGCGAGTGATGTGCCGTCAAACGCCTGGCTTGTAAGTCCTTGTAGGTTACAAGGTAACGCTTCACAGCCCGCCCAGTTCAGGACTCCTTTACTATCGATTTGTGGCGAGGAAACAGTAGATGGTTTTTCGGCATCAATCGTCCCGACCCTTTGCAGCGAATGCCCAAACCGATCGATGACGAGTTTGTAAAACGTTTTGGTCTCGCTCACGTAAATCTGGCCGCGATGGATGAGTACTTTGGGAGGTTCCAGGAAAAGACCTCCGAAACCTCGAAAAGCACCACAGATACCAACTTGCTCTACCTTATGTTTGCGTCTTGAATCTTGACTCAGCAATTGCGCCCAGGGATCGGACTCAAGTTCCGTCAGCCAATTGCGAATACTATTCTCGGGCACGGAATCTTCGATCTGAAAAACGGTTCGGATAAGGGGTAGTTGCAATTGTTTCGCCAATGCGAGTGCGGGCAAGCGATAATGGGCCATACCCGAGGTCCACGCGAGTAACTTTCCTAGCTCAAGAAGTTGCTGTGGGTTCTCACAACGGTTGCTTGTTCTCTTAATTGCACCAAGCCAACGCTCTGCGACTCCGGATGATTCCATCGTCAAGGCGAGTACAGCATTGCTGAGGCTACCGGCGATTCGGCGCGGGCTGCGCGATAAAATATTCGCACAATTCGGTAAGATATCTTTCCAGAGTTCAAATAAAAAAAGCGAGCTACCCGATTCAGAAAAATGACCCGCTGTAAAAAGGTCAAGGCTGACGTCATAGAGCTCAAGCAAGGTGACCCGCGATCGTTCTTCGGCAACATGATGAACGGAGTCGACAATGGGAGCGATCACTGAAACGATGTGAGAACTCCAAACCTGTGGATCAACCTTGACCCCCGCGACTCTTTTCCGCTGAAACTTCGCATTGAGGATCTCGCGCAAGTCCGTGAGCAAGTCAATCATGGGTGCAGAGAGCGAAACTTGTTCGTTCATTTTTCTCGCCCTCTCTCAAAGAATTTGTCGCTCACCATCATTCAACTCTTACCATCACTCGCTTCGTCGTCCTGAGTTTTACTGTTTCCAGGTTAACCAGCGCAGATAATTCGTATAGCGCTGATGGAGATATTTCAGCTTCAGTACATCGTCATACATGTAGCCATAAAATTTACGCGAATCGCTCCAAGATTTGAGCACTCGCTCGATTTCGACAAGTCGTTTTCGTACTTCTTCTTTCGAGAGTCCATCGAGGCCTTTGTTGAATTGCTCGCTCATTTTGCCGACGGGATCGTCTTTGTCCATTTGCAGACGATCGTATTCGGCACAGGACATGTCGAACATGCGGCGGATCCAAGCGACCTTGTCGCTACGGTAGGCTGCATTGTCGGCTGCTTCGAAGAAGGGGCAGTCGGGATCTTGTACCAGTTTATCATGGAGCACAAACGGGAGGATTTGTCGAAGATCTTCTAGTTCAACTTGGTTTCCACCACGGAAGTAAGCTAAGGCTTTAACGAAGCTGAGTGTGGTCATGATGGCTCGGACCGAGATGCCATTTTTGGTCTGCGCGCCGATATCCTTCAATTTATCTTTACCGGTCTCGGCTCCAGTGACGAGATGCCAATCGAGTCCGGCCAGCTTGATCGTATCTTTGGTTTTATATTCGAACTGAGTTGCCGCTGATTCTGAGTATTCGAGTTGGCTGGCGAAAAACTCGAATCTTCGCATGATGGTGCTAGGTATAGGAAGGGCACGAATCTGTTTATGAACTTGGTTGAACTCTTCCTCGGTAAAAACAATTTCCTCTGGAATCATTTCCTCAGGACGGATGCCCGATTCGATACGTTCGAGAAGGTCACCCAGAAAGCGACAGTTGAAATGGAGAGCTTTCACTACGATATCGATTCGATCCCGCAGAGCTTCAATCACCTGATAAGTACCACCTCCTGCATCATCGTTGGCGGTTAAATACCAAGCAGCATCCGGGCATTCGTAGGTTTGATCGTAGAGCTCGGCATAGTTGTCGGACATTAAGGTTAACAAGGCAGATTGGGTACGCGTTGGAATACGATTGTATTCATCGATGATCTTGACTCTCATTCCTAACCATTTGCGCCAAGCGATACCGATCTGATCGATGCTTTGCGCTTTGATGAGATCCGCAGGTAACGGATTGCCAAGCAAGTCGGCAATGGTCATTTGAGGTTGCCCTTTTTGGATCGCGCGACGAACTTCGCGGATCGGGTAACCTGCAAGGATTCCCATGAGAACAGCGCTGGAGGTTTTTCCGCGACCAGGTCCACCGACTAAAAGACATTTCGCGCGAACCGCAAAAGCCAAAAGTGGCATCAGTACGAAGCTGCAATAACTCTGGCCCGAGGGAAGTATGACATTGTTGCCGCGATCACCGAAAGGGAAGACCTGTGGAGCACCTTCATTGTATTCGATGTCGTAGAAGGGGCTGATGAT
>JBEGUT010000526.1:0-3699 GCA_041178745.1 Planctomycetota bacterium
GATGGCTCATCGTGGCTGGAACGTTCATCGAGCAAGACTTTGGGTTTTTACCATCTGCGCTTTAACTTGCACTTTAACCACTCTTGCCTCGGTTCTTCCGCAGAGTTGGCTTCTGCTCTCGACACTCCTAGTTATTGGCGCAGCAACGTTGGGTTTGTTTCCTTGCTACTACTCGTTCAGTCAAGAATTAAATGCCAAACACATTGGCAAAGCTTCAGGTGTTCTCTCGGCGATCGGCTGGCTCGTATCGGCACCGATGCACAAGTACTTCGGACGACTTGCCGACGAAACCGGTTCCTTTGATACCGGCATTATGCTTGTGGGCTGGGCACCGATGATTGGCGTTATCGCTATGTGGCTGTTATGGCCCAGCGACAATGAAACGCAGGTAAAAGAAGCGAGCCCCTAGTGGGTTTCCCCAACAGCCGTCTCAAATCTCAGCGACTCTAAAGCAGCGATCCTACTTAGCTTTGCGTGGACGATTTTCGAATCGTTTGACATATTCTCCGTATCCCATCCGTTCCATATCCTTAAGCGGAATGAATCGGAGAGATGCAGAGTTAATGCAAAACCTCAGCCCACCTTCCTGCGGTGGACCATCGTCGAAGACGTGCCCAAGATGACTATCAGCTATTCGCGATCGTACTTCTACGCGTTGTGTGCCATGTGTGTAATCGGGTTGAGTGATGTAACAGTTTGCATCGACACCACGCACAAACGATGGCCAGCCCGTTCCTGAATCAAACTTATCTACCGATAGAAAAAGTGGCTCACCCGAAACTACGTCCACATAGATTCCATCTTCATGCTTGTTCCAAAACGCATTAGTAAACGGCAACTCGGTCTCGTTTTCCTGAGTAACTTGAAATTGAGGTTTCGTGAGCTTCTTCTTCAACTCGGCAGGCTTGGGTTTCACAAAATTCAACCAGGGCTTTTCAGCCTTTCGAGATAAATCATCGCTTCCCTTCGCCGAATTATCAGAATCTCCCTTTTCACTTCCAGCTTGTGTTCCTTTTTTATCTGTTTGCGTTGTCGCACCTTTGGGAAATGCCCCTGGCAAGGTGAGTCGATCGGCATTCTCCCCCCAGTGCTCTTTGATGAATGGATCCCGGCCACAAGTTTGGCGATAGGTCGTATAATTACCTGGATTAGTGATGTGGTAATTTTGATGATAGTCTTCTGCTGGCCAAAATGCTTTTCTAGCAATGAGAGGAACGTTGATCGGCTTTTTGTAGACTTTCATTTGGTCGATCGCTTTGATAACACCCTCAGCCGCTTCCTTCTCTTCTGGATTGGCAAAATAGATGGCGGGACTGTAATTTTTTCCGCGATCGATAAATGATCCGGCGCGATCCCATGGATTGATATGCTTTATTAGAAATTCAACCAAACCTGCATAGGTAACCTGACGAGGATCGTAAGAGATCAGCACAACTTCGCGATGTCCACCGACGGCATAGTTTTTGTAGTTTGGGTTTTGGGACCTTCCGCCACTGTAACCAGAAACAACATTGGTTACACCGGGACATTTTTCGAAAGCCGACTCAACGCACCAGAAACAACCACCGGCAAAGACGACGGTCGCTTCCGTTGAGCTGTTATCTGCAGCAGGATTCTGTGCTTCGAGTCGTTGCACGCAAAGTGCATTGAGCACGATTTGCATAACGAGAAAACAAACCAGCCAATGTATTTTTCGACACGTATCCCCAACACACTGAAGAGTCATTGCAAGTCCTCCGGACACTCGCTCGCTGTCAGGAATTACCTTCGCCTGAAAAAGGCAACTAGCAGGAAACCCAAATGAGATGGCAGTCACATTTCAATGAAACATGACTGCCACCCTCGGATTATAGCGGTTCGGAAAGGCCAAGCCAATTTTTATTTGATCGACAACTCAGCCGGTCCAATGGCCCAAATGGTGGGTCTTCCCGAGTTGTTGCTGAAGGAATCCTTCAAAAGCAGATTCAGCACATTCAGTCCGAAGCCCCGCAACTGTAAAACCTTCAACGCATCGGTCGATAGCCCCATCAAACGAATTTCATCCGACTCTGGTTCACCCAAAATCGAGGAAAGATCCAATCCACCGGTCACACTAGGGCGATGAATGACCGAGTATTTGTCCAGACCAGCTTTTTTAGCAACGATCGCCAGACAATCATCCAGACCGCCGATTTCGTCAACTAACTTTGCCTGTTTTGCCTGGGTTCCCGACCAAACACGTCCACCCGCTAGATCCTGCAGGGTCTCGACCGAGATACCTCGGGATTCGCTGACCAGACTGAGGAACTTGCCATACACTTCATCAATCGACTTTTGCAAATTCGTTTGATCTTCTTCCGACCACCCTCGGTCTGGTGAGAATGCATTTGCCGATTCATCCAAAGCAATATTCTCGAAATGTAAACCAACTCGCTTCATCAGAGTACCGAAACTGAGTTTCATCGAAAACACGCCGATCGAGCCGGTCAAAGTTCCACGCTCTGCATAAACTGGAACGCCAATGCAAGAGACCCAGTATCCACCCGATGCAGCAACGTCACCCATCGAAACAATGACAGGCTTCTTGTTCTTCAGGTCGACCAGAGCTCGACGAATAGCTTCGCTAGCCGTAGCCGAACCACCTGGCGAATTGATACGCACCACAACACCCTTGACCTTGTCATCTTTGGCGAGATCCTGAATCGCTTTGACCGTTGGTCCAGAAACAATCGAGCCGCCCGATTCCTTCTTCCCGTCGGTGATCGTTCCAGAGAGATGCATCACGGCAATGGAAGGATCTTTAACTCGAGTCGCAGTATCTTGTGGGCCGGACATTACTTTGCCCATCAACTCAAAAAGAGAAACCTCTTTTTTCGGCTTCGCAGTGGTCTCAATCCAACCGGCCGGCGCACCGATCCATTCGTTGATCGTTTCCTTCATTGATCCATAGGGAGCAAGTTTATTCACCAAGCCAGCTGCTACTGCTTCGTTCGGTACAACAACACGCTTCTTCTGCAACTCGCGTACTTTTTCGGTCGTCAATCCTCGTCCCTTAGCGATCATCGAAACCTCTGCTTCATTCATCGTCTTAAGCATCTCAAGATAATGATTGCGGAGATGTTCGCTCATCACCGAATTCACGTAAGGCTCAACGGCACCCTTGAAGTTTCCAGCGCGAACAACCGAAGCCTTTACTCCTACCAAGTCCATAGCATCGCGATAGAAGATCGACTGCATCGTTTTGGAAGGCATATCGATACCACCAAAATCAGCTAAGGCAACAAAGTCGCAGGCTGATGCAATCACCAAATGGGTCGAAGAGGCATTCTCTAGCCAAGCCCCCATCTTCTTACCCGACTTCTTGAGCAACGACAACCGTCGAAGTAATTCATCGAGCTGCGCGAGATTGAAACCGATCGAGGCATCCGATAGATCAAAAACAACATGTGTTACCTTTTCATTCTTTCCCAACTCATCAAGGTAATCGCACAGACGATAAAATGATTTTTGTTTAGCAGGTCCAGAGCCCATCACGAGGCTCAATGGATCAAAGCTTGCACCACCCATGAGGTCAACATAATCGCCGCTCAAAGCGATCACCTGAACTTGATTCGCTGGTGCAGGCGTTTCGCTCTTTTCAGCTGGCTTCTTCGATTTATCTTCGGCAGGTTTGGTAGCTTCCGGCTTGGTTTCCTGAGCAGGCTCCGGAGACTTGGCTTC
>JBEGUT010000527.1:0-3695 GCA_041178745.1 Planctomycetota bacterium
ACATGGACGAATTGTTGGGCAAGGCGACCGAAGCGTTGAAGGACGTTGCTGGTGGTTCTGACATGCTGGCGAAGGTTAAAGATCTATTCGGTACTGCGACAACTACTTTGAGCGGAATCACTGACGAAGCAACTGCCAATGCAGCGGTTCCTGAACTCACCAAGCTGACCGAATCGTTCGGTGGATTGTCGGAAGCTTTTAATGGTTTGCCAGACGCTGCCAAGTCTGCTGTCGGCAATATTTTCTCTTCTGCTTTGGGCGATCTGAAGCCGGTTGTTGAGAAGGTTTTGGCGATCCCAGGTGTTGATAAGATCATCAAGCCAGCAGTTGACGCTTTGATGGAAAAGTTGGGCGGTTTCAAGGCCTAGTTTTCTAAGCGTTTACAAGCTGTAGCTTGAGTCTTCTTGAAATATCAATTCTGCATGAGGAATCCTACAGGTTTCTCATGCAGTCTTTATTTATACTTGCGAAAAGTTACCTTCTAAATGAAAGCAGCTGTTTCTTGATCACGAGCGATTTTGCATAATTGTTGTAAATAATTTTGAGCGGAGCAGAGGTTTCTTGTTGAGGCTTTTGATCCATGAGAAGATTTAGGGCTAGCGAAACATTCGGTAGGGTAAGCTTGCGCGTCGACGGCTTTGGGATTAAGTGGGAGTGAGTTGCAACATGGAATCAAAGAAGACATCGTTTTCTGCAGCCCTACTGGTTTGGTTGCTTGGTGGTGTAACAACCTACGCTCAGTTTGGTTTTCCAACGGCAGATGCGGGAGACCGTCAACGGGATGAGGCTGAACAAGCGGATGTTGCAAGCAGATCGGGATTTGGCTGGGGTACCGCTAATGGCGTTGGGGAAGCGCGAGTACAGCCATCGGTGAACAATGGTTCTTGGAAGTTAGGTGTGCTGGTTGAGAATACGACCACGGGCGTCAAGATCCGTCGAGTGGATGCAGGGTCTCCAGCGGCTACGTCGGGGCTTGAAGTAGGTGACGTGATTGTCAACGTAGGGGGCTATCAAGTCGGTTACGTTGGAGGACGACTGTTTGATGTTGGAGAAGAGTTTCGTCGTCGCGTTGATAATCAAGGCCGGGTTGAGCTATTGGTTCGCGACGTTCGCACTAACAGTTTGCGAATTATTCCCGTTGGTCTTAAGGCATCTTCAGTTCGGATCTCGGGTGAAATTCGATTGAGTGATGGCGCTGCGTTGCCGGCCAATTCGATTTTGCAGTTGCAGATTGTCAATCGTTCACGCCCCAACACGGAAGTGTTTGGTGGAAGCAACACACAAGCGGTTGGCAATCAGCGGCCAGTCTATTTTGAAATGTTTGTCGATCCGAATTATTTAAGGCCTGGTGATCAGTACGAATTGCAGGCGGCGATCAGTTCGGGGCGACAGACGATCTATCTTTTGCGTCCAGCCGTGCGAGTCGACTTGGTCAATAATCCAGATTCGTATTTAAGGCTGACGATGACGAAAGTAAGCAATGGCGTGCCAGACCAAGATTTTAATCCCGGTTATCCACCCGGGTCTCAGCAATCGATTGTTACTTACTACCAATCGATCCTTGGTCGTACTCCTCAGCAATGGGAAATCAATGCGTGGCTGAAGCACTTTGCAAAGGGTGCTTCGAAAGATGATTTGCCGAAAGATTTGCTGGTGTCTGAGGAGTTTTATGATAAGGCAGGTAGCAATCCGACTGGTTTCATCGATGCGATGTTTATGTCCGTGACGGGACGTCCGCCGAACGCAGTGGATCGTGCGAAGTGGCTGGTTAGATTCCAGCAGTTAGGGAATCGCGATCGCACGACTTTGGTTCGTGAATTTTGGAATCAGTACAAGCCGCGTTGAGCATGCCTTATTGGTGATCGGAGCGGACTTTCATTAATGGAAAGTCACGGAAATAGGAAAACGATTTAGGTGCGGCGATCGAGTAGGTATGTTACATCGTGCATCCGTTTTTGATGTGATGGATATTCCGGACGAGTGTTGCTAAATCTCAAGTCGTTTCGTCTGTAAGTAGTTCGAAAGATTGCAGGATTTCGGGCGGAACTCGGCAGGGTTGATGGGTGGAGAATTTCACGAAGGCCCAGTTGGTTTCGGCGGTGGCGAGTTTCTTGTTATCTTTTGGACGCCAGATTTCATAGCGCCGCAGCGATGTGACGCGTTTCATTGAAGCGACCCAGGTTCGGACGATGATTTCATCGTCTGCGAAAGCTGGATAGAGATATTCGATGAAGTGCGAGCGTACGACCCAGCCCATACCAAGTTCTCTGTAGGCATCTGCCGACCACCCTTGTGCGGTGGAGTGCGCGATTGCTGCGTTTTGTAGCCAACGAACATATTCAAGATTATTAACGTGTCCCACTTGATCGATCTCGGAATGGGAAACGCGATGAGCGTGTTGGTAGATGACAGGCATAGGGGCATCGATGACAAAATGGTTGGAGATTCATCTGCTTCGCGCGGTAGGCTTTAAAGCTGACAAAATTAACAAGGTTATCGTACTTCGAAGGATGATTATAGCGAAATGAATTGAAGTAGGGGGATTCATCGATTTGGTATCGTAAAGCGAGTATGGCTTCAATTGTTTGCGGTTATCATTTATTTCCTCAGGTTGCATGGATAATGATAAAGAGTTCGGCTTGTTGGGAGGGGGCTGGTTTGAGCTTCGTTGACGCGTGGGGAGCAGAAGATGAGTAGCTCAAAGGTTGCGAGGATTGCATCGCTTGATGAGTTTCGAGGGTACACGGTTGCCGCGATGTTCCTAGTGAACTTCCTAGGTTCCTATCAGTTGGTGACCGAGGTTTTCCCGAATTTGAAGCATCACAACACGTACTGCAGTTTTGCGGATACGGTGATGGCGCAATTTTTCTTTGCGGTAGGCTTTGGATTTCGGATGGGATTTCTCCGCCGTTTGGAGGTTGATGGGGTTACCAACGCGCTGAAGCGAGTTATAAGACGAGTTGCTGGATTGCTATTGGTCGCATTGATCGTACATGGCTTGGATGTAAAGTACGAAAGCTGGAGTGCATTGAAGGAGGCGGGGGTGTGGGGAATTCTATCGTCCGCATTTCAACGCAACTATTTTCAAACGTTGACACATATTGCATTGGCTACGCTTTGGGTAACTCCGGTGATTGGATTGTCCGTGAAATGGCGTATTGGTTTTCTGCTGATGACGATCGTTCTGCATATTGTGATATCTGCGAGTGGCTATTATGCGTGGGTGGTTGGAAGGCCATGTATTGATGGTGGCCAGTTGGGGTTTATGAGTTGGTCGGTGTGTTTGCTTGCAGGGAGTTTCGTGTATGACATTATCGCTTCGGGGCAGCGCGGCATTGTGACGGTGGGAGAGAAGTTGATCGCTCAGGAAAGTAGCGAGCGATTTCAGGTTCAGCGGATTGTTAAGAGGCTATTTTGGCTTGGTGCGGCGATGATGATCTTGGGATACGTCTTGTCGTGTATCAATCGGATGGTATCACCTAATGCGATTGCTGACTGGAAGTCTTGGGGTGATGTTTTGATCGAGCCCCCCTTTGTATCGCCAAGTAAGCCGATCAATATGTGGACAATGAGTCAGCGAGCGTGCAGTGTTTCTTACACGCTGTTTTCAGGCGGCTTTAGCGTTTGGGTTTATGGGCTATTTTACTTGCTGGTGGATATAGGTAAGTGGCGGTGCGGCGTGTTCCGAACATTGG
>JBEGUT010000528.1:0-3688 GCA_041178745.1 Planctomycetota bacterium
TGTGCCAATAAATCCTGCAGCAAATTAAGTCCAGCGGATCCGAGATCTAGTGGAACCAAAAGGTCTCCCTCGATCCGTCCAACTTGCGGACCATCGATGGAATGAAAACGAGCTAACTTAACCATGTTCCGCCCTTGAAATTACAGCTTACTTAACGCGAAGCAATGTAAATAGCCAAACCGTTCTACCAACTCTTTTCTGATGAATCACATGGAAACGGCACCGAGGAGTTGTCTCAATCGATCGTCTTGGAATCCTAGATGGAGACGTATTCCACGGACCATTTCTCTAGCTGTTCTTTTCCTGCTCGATGGCAGAAATCACCAAACGACTCGCTCGATGATAGACGATGTTTCTTGAAAGCTACTAGCAATGGTGAAAGCGTCGCCGTGATTTGCTCCAGAGGAACGAGGTCTTTGTATATGGTTCCCAATCGGGTTCCCAACAGCGCTCCACCCAGATAAACCGTGTACCGACCTTTAGCCTTACCAACCAATCCAACATCTGCGTTGTAAGGTCGGGCACAACCATTGGGACAGCCAGTCATTCTCACCGTAAATCGCTCCGATGAGAGTCCATGTCGAGCCACTTCTTTTTCTAGTTGATCCATAACACTTGGAAGAACTCTTTCGCTCTCGGTGATCGCCAGTGAGCAGGTGGGAAGAGCCACACAGGCCATCGACCAGCGTCTTACTTCAGAGATATCTTCGCTTAACGGAATCCCATGGCTGCCAATGATGCTCTCAAGTAAAGGTTTTTGCTCTGCAGTTAGATCTGTGAACAAAATGCTTTGATGAGCCGTCAAGCGAATGCCCGGATTGAGCTTATCGCAGATATCGCGGAACGCATGTTTCCAACGCCGATCTTCATTATCGAACAATCGACCATTTTCCACATTCAAGCCATAAAACCAGCGACCATCACCTTGTTCAAACCAACCGATATGGTCATCGAAACCATGGACATCATCAGGAGTGCAGTCGGGTAGTTTATATCCAAGATGGCCTTCGACCTTCTCACGGAACCACTCGACCCCCTTAGATGCAATGACATATTTCAGTCGTGCCGTTTTTCGATCCGCGCGATTACCATGATCGCGCTGTGCTTTGACGACTGCCTCAGCGACCGCAACCGCTTGTTCGGCCGTGCAGTAAGCCATGCGTTTTGCTAAAGCTGGAAACGTTTTCTTGTTGGCGGGAGTAACACCGAGTCCACCACCGACCAGGACGTTGTACCCAACGACTTGTCCATCTCGAACTACCGCAAGGAAACCAAGATCGTTGGTGTAGATGTCTACGCAATTATCTTCGGGAAGACCGATAGCCGTTTTGAACTTTCGAGGTAAGTAGTGTTTGCCGTAAATCGGTTCGACTTCTTCATTCGGATCGCCACCTCCTGCCAGTACCGATTCGCCCGAAACAGGATCCTTGACCCACAATTCGTAATAGGCTCGAGTTCGCGGAGCCAAGTGGTGAGCCAAATCATCGGCTAGCTTTTGAAGTGCTGTGTGAACTGGATCGGTATACGGAGCGGGACAGCACATTACGTTTCGATTGACGTCACCGCAGGCGGCCAGCGTGGATAAGTGAATTTCATTGATTCGATGAATGCACTTTCTCAAGTTGGATTTTAAGATTCCATGTAATTGTAGCCCCTGACGCGTTGTGATCTTCAGCGTCGCATTGCCGATCTCATCGCACAGGTCGAGATGGGCAAGTAACTGCGCGGCGGTCAGTTTGCCTCCAGGAATTCTGGATCGAACCATGAAGCTGATTTCTTTGAGCGACTTTCCTTCGCCCGTGGAAGTGCGAGTCTCACGGTCGTCCTGTTGATAGGTCCCGTGAAACTTCAGCAACTGAGCGTTTTCCTTGGCAAATTGCGGAGTATCTTTTGCCAGATCCTCACTGATGGTCCCAAACAGATAATTGCTCTTGTCCTTTACCGCTTCGACAGGACTCAAACCGATCTCGTCTGACATGAACTTCCTCTTCAACGTAGAAAGGGGTTGGCCCCCTGTAAACCTTTAACCAATTTGACGTTAATATAACGCTACACAAGCGTTACAACCACATCACTATCCTGCTTCCCAGTAACATCGCCGAGAACTTTCGCTATGGCCGCAAAAATTCTGGATGGAAAACTTCTTGCCCAACAGATTCAGGCGGAGATCGCCAAGGATGTGACCGAGTTCAAGCAGAAATTCTCGGTGACTCCCTGCTTGACCGCGGTCTTGGTGGGGGATAACCCGGCCAGCGAAGTCTATGTTCGAAATAAGCAAAAAACATGCGAAAAAGTTGGGATGACGAGTCGCCTGGAGCGACTCGACGCGAAATCGGATCCACAGCAACTCTTCGACCTGATCGACCGGCTCAATCAAGATCCCACAGTACATGGAATCCTAGTGCAATTGCCTCTCCCTCCAGGCTGGGACTCCAATAAAGTGCTCGATGCGGTCATCCCCTCCAAGGACGTCGACGCCTTTGGGCCCGAAAACGTCGGCTTGATCTGCCAAGGACGGTCTCGTTTCTTGCCTTGTACGCCCCATGGCGTTCTGCAATTGTTAGGCCGCTGTGAAATTGAAGTTGCCGGTAAACATGTCGTGGTTGTGGGACGAAGCGACATTGTCGGAAAGCCTCTGGCAATGCTCCTGATGCAACGCAGTGGACCGCTTGGCGAAAAAGTCGCTAATGCGACAGTGACCATCTGTCATAGTCATACTCGCAACCTTACCGAGTTCACACGACAAGCTGATATTCTGATTGTTGCGATTGGCAAAGCGAATGCGATCACGGCAGAACACATTCGACCTGGCGCCGTTGTGATCGATGTCGGTATCAATCGAACCGAAACGGGTATTGTGGGTGACGTCGATTTTTCAAGCGTGTCTCCTGTTGCAA
Organism: Planctomycetota bacterium; assembly: GCA_041178745.1. Classification (GTDB taxonomy): domain Bacteria; phylum Planctomycetota; class Planctomycetia; order Pirellulales; family Pirellulaceae; genus JAFLCP01. The sequence continues at coordinate 2,898 of JBEGUT010000528.1, forward strand.
GCGCCATCACCCCGGTTCCGGGAGGTGTCGGTCCGCTGACGATTGCGATGCTGCTTCGAAACACGTTAACTGCTGCTCAGCAGTTTCAAGAGAAATCAGTTACCTAAGAAAAGTACAGGCGTTTTATTTCGCTGATCTGCTCCGAGCGATCGATTGCTCGGGAGTTAGTTTCTGGAATATATCCAATTGAGCAATTTATTGTTCGGCGGGAGGTGCCAGAGCTTCATCGATCATCATCATGAAGACTTGAGACGGACTCTTATCGAACGGTTCGGTAGAAGCGTTAGCCGCATCCGCCTGTTCTGAACCACGCTTCAGGAATTGCCTCAAATCATCGGTCGATGGATTTTCTTTTACGACCAAACCGGAGCGATCCGACTTAGCAAGGGTGACCGATTGAAGAATGAATTCCAGCGCGGAGCGAGTCAGTTTGCCATCGGAAACCATCGATAGTAGTCGATCAGCGGTTTTCTGCGCCTGTTCTTTTTCAAGCGAAGTTAGCTCGGTCGATTTTTCGAAGGCACCTAGTGTTGCCTGGACAAATCCCCATAGCAGAGCTGGGTTATCGGTTAAGCGGAAACGAAGCCGGCGGAGCTGGCCTTCATCGAGTTGCCCTGCTTCGATCTGCCCAGTTAAAGTTTGCAGTTCGTCGACAATAGCGGACTTGTCTGTCGGTTCCAGCGGCGATTGCTCGACCCACGGTATCAATTGTTCGCGGATCGATCGAGCTGCGATAGCGGGTTGGTTTTGGTTGATATACCAAGACCCAAAGGCACAAAAAACGCTGAGCA
>JBEGUT010000529.1:0-3688 GCA_041178745.1 Planctomycetota bacterium
GCAAATTCTCAGAAGCAACCTTGAGCGAGTCTCGCAATCAGCGATCACAATTGGAGTAGCGTTAGCCGATGAGTTTGTTGTTTAAACCTAATCGGCTTGGCGAAGTTCGATCGAGTGGCGTCGCTCTTTTTTGTCGCGTTTAAAAATTTCCCCTACTTCTACAACGCATTGATCGCCTTCACCTCGAATCTTGGCGCAATCGGGCGAGCCTGGAACACCCCGGGCAGGATCGGGATAGTACGCGCTAACCTTTGCGATCGAAGCCTTCTTGCCATTAAGCCGTGGAGTACCAAAGGAAACATTCACTCTGGGGATTTTTGACTTAGGAATCTTCGATGTCGAATACACCTCGACGAAAGCCGAGTGCCTAGGCCAGTAGGTAAAGTCGTCTCCTTCAAACAGCAAACTACCTACTTCAAACGGTTCACCACCATCCTTCTGCTTAACTTTACAAATAAACCAAGTTGCCTTAGCCCCTTTGTGCTCGATGGTTTCACCCTTGTGGATACTCCAGGTATACGTCCCTTTCTTCCAAGCAAATGGTCGTCTGACACTGGCGAACTCCCCTTCATAGCCGGCGCTCTCGACCAAGCAATCAGGACTCGCTGTCTCGACATGCTCTAGACCGATTGGTTTTTTCTTATCGGCCGACCACCGCGAAAAAATTGCTCCTCGACCGGGATGCACTCGCTCACGGCTTTCTTTATTTGGCCAGCCGTTGATGTTGCTCTGAATCCCTCCGTAGAACTGAAGGCCGTTGATCTCGGCAATACCGCAAGGTGAAATGTAAAGGTTGTAAATTTCGGGAACATCTCGATCGATCGTGATATCCACTTCCAGTGACGTGAACTGCGGGACAGCTCCCTCGAAATCCCACCAGATATTTGCAACATGCCAGGGACGAGGGGGCAAGCTGATACCAAGTTCCTTCGCCATTTTCTCCGGCGAGTCTTGTTCACAAGGATCGTTTTCTGTCCATGTCGGGAAAAGACACAAACAAACTAACGCGAGGATGTGCATCGATGAAAAAAATCCTTATTCATTCTTCAATGAATTAAATCGCCGGTATCAGGAAAAAACTGAAGCTGTCCAATAATTACTATCCAAGTAGCGGGTTGCAATTTGCGTCGTTATTAGTCGACTAAGTCAATGATACTAGTCGCAGATTTGCTACGACAAATCTTCATCCCATGCAGCATGCAACCAACGCCAAGATCAAAATGACAGCCAATAACTTACGTGCCATCGTATTTTAACCTTTCATCACTTGAAGCCTTCAGGCATTGCGACGACTTGATTCTTGATAGCGTTATCGCTCAGATTTCAAGCGAAGCTCTATCCAACAGCAAAGAACTTTGCAGCGTTTTTATACCACAGCTGGTCTTGTTCTTCTTGCGGCCTTACAGAAACGATTTTTGTGAGAGCATCCATCCAGTTTAAAAGTGGTGCGCCAAGAAGACATACCGGCCAATCGCCTCCAAAGACTACACGATCGGATCCGAAAGAGTCGAGGCAATGATTAACGATGGGAGCTAAATCCTCATCGGTCCATCCCTCCGGGGCGCTCGCCACGATACCTGAGATCTTGCAGATCACATTGGGCAAGGACGCGAGTTGTTTCATCGCAACTCGCCAGTCATTAGCATCATGGGCTGGATTCAATTTCTCGTTCGCCAATCGACCGAATGCCTTTGGATCGGCATTGCCACAGTGGTCTACGACGAAGCGTGTGCCAGGGCACTGCTTGGCTAGCTGGTAACCATCGCGCAGCTCTTTCGGTCGCATGCAGAGATCAAAGGATAAATTTCTTTCACCCAAAATCTTCATGCCCCGGACAAATTCTGGAGCGAGACAGAAACCGGCAGGTGTACCGCCACCGTGTAAAACTTGCCTGAATCCTTTTACGACGCCACGGTCCAACTGACGATCGACGTACTTTTCGAATCCTTCCGAGGCAGGACGGCTTCCTAAAATTGCACCGAGCATACGATTCTTTTTGTCGCGTCCAAGCTCGGAAATAATCTCTGCTTCTTTATCCAGCTGTTCTTCGGCAACATCCACTTCCATGTATAGTGTTTCGACCTGATATCCCTTCGATGCTTCGCGATACTCATCTAACCAATATGTCTTGCGAAGCACGTCAGGTGCTGACTCAAGCCAGGGAAGCTTCACTTTCTCGAGATCCCACAAATGCTGGTGCGTATCGAGCACCCGTTGAGGTTTGCGAAAAGCGCTGGCTTTTGCTTCCGTTGCTAAAAACGATTGCATACCAACCGAAAGGGCCGCTGCGCCGGCGAGCGAAGTACCCATCATTTGTCGACGGGAAATATAATCCATGGAATTCATTCCTTTTTGTGACTGAATAAATTGCTGCCGACTTTTCTTCAGTAACCCGCCAAGGCAACATCTTTGTAAGAAAAGCCTTTTAATTGTTTTGATTTTGTTTTCTGTGGCAACCTAGACCGTCAGACCAAGAACTTACCTGTTTTGCTGACGGACTATGTGGAAGTAGTCCACGAATCCATTAGGATAAGCATCTGTAACCCTTTCGTCAGCAACTTCCGATTGAAATTTAGATCTTCTCCGCGAACCCTGCCGGTACGAGTATGCCTAGCCTTACCTCGTTTCGCAAATCACTACCGTTTAACATCCTCCTCCTCGCCCCTCCCCAACGACTCACTCAGGACACTCTATGAAGCTAACTAACACAGGTCTTTCGTGGTGGCGTTGGTGGGTTGCGGCATTGCTTCTCTTGGCCACCATGATCAACTACATGGATCGCCAAACGCTGGCCAATCTCTCGGTACGTATCACCAAGCAATTCGATCTATCAGAAGAGCAGTACGGCGATTTGGAATTTATCTTTGGGGTTACTTTTGCCATTGGGTCAATTGTCTTTGGGGCACTTGCTGATAAAGTTCCCGTCCGTTTGCTTTATCCTTCTGTGCTTCTAGCTTGGTCGGCGATGGGATTTTTGACGGGCTTTACCACTGGATTTGAAAGCCTCTTCGTTTGTCGCGGATTATTAGGATTCTTCGAAGCGGGACATTGGCCCTGCGCGCTGGTTGTTACCCATGCAATCCTTTCGCGTGGTGATCGTGTTATGGGCAACAGTATCTTGCAAAGCGGTGCGAGCGTTGGAGCGATCGTCACTCCGGTCATTATTCTCGCGATGGTTGGCAAGAATATGGCCCCGGACGCATGGCGTCCTCCTTTCCTGATCATCGGCGCCGTCGGTGTTGCTTGGGCCCTACTCTGGTTTGCCACAATCCGCAACAACGATCAACTGAAACCAGAGGATCAAGATCACCAACAGGATCCTGATTCATATCGTTTTCAATGGCTGGTTCGTTTCTTTACCAGCCCTCGGTTCTGGGCTTTAGCGCTCACGGTACTTTCGATCAATACTTCCTGGCAATTGATTCGTGCATGGCTTCCCAAGTTTCTGCAACAAGGACGAGAGTACTCGGAAACTGCTGCCCTCACTTTCAACTCCGCTTATTATATTGCCACCGATATTGGCTGCTTGGTCGCCGGAGCTGCCGTAATGGCGATGGCTCATCGTGGCTGGAACGTTCATCGAGCAAGACTTTGGGTTTTTACCATCTGCGCTTTAACTTGCACTTTAACCACTCTTGCCTCGGTTCTTCCGCAGAGTTGGCTTCTGCTCTCGACACTGCTAGTTATT
>JBEGUT010000530.1:0-3686 GCA_041178745.1 Planctomycetota bacterium
CATACGAGTTCCGCTGATCGCTTGGCTACCTGGCACGATCCAGGAAGGACAGGTGTCAGCTCACATTGGCTACCAGGCCGATATTCTTCCCACCATTGCCGATTCGATAGGAGCCAAAACTCCCGAGAATTTAGATGGCGTCAGTCTCTGGCCCACTCTAGGCAACCATCCTGAAACTCAGCGAGAACATAAGTATTTGTACTGGGAATTCTATGAGCAAGGGTCACGACAGGCTGTTCGATTCGGAGCCTGGAAAGCCATTCGAGAACCGATGCTTACCGGCCCTATTCAACTCTACCACTTGACAGAGGACGAAAGTGAAAGTGTAGATGTCGCTGGACAGAACCCAAAAGTAGTTGCCGAGGCTCTAACTTACATCAACGAAGCGCACCGGCCCAGTGAGCGTTGGAAAGTGCCTGCTAAGTAATAGGGTACGACCTTCTCAACATTTATTGATGTTTATTCGAGTACCTTCTCAAAGGTACTTTGGCAACCAACCGTTTCTATCCTTCGCCGACTCTTCTCCCATCTCTTCGACACTTGCAATGAAAGGCAAACCATGATCGTTGCGAGTGGATTGGTCAAGCGATTTGCCAGTGGCAATGATGTTGTAACGGCTGTCGATGGTATCTCGTTTCATGTGAGTAGTGGCGAGGTTTACGGCCTGCTTGGTCCCAACGGAGCCGGAAAAACAACGACCCTAAGGATGATCATGGGGATGCTTGAACCCGATGAAGGCTATGCCGAAGTGGGAGGGATCAGAACGGGTCGAGATTCCACAGCGGTGCGAGGGCAGATTGGTCATGTGTCTAGCAATGATGGTGTCTACCCTTGGCTGTCGGTAAGAGAAATGCTTCTCTATTTCGCTGATTTGTACGACGTCGATCCGGAGAAAGCCGAACAGCGGATTGCTTACCTGAGCGAATTACTAGATCTCAAAAAGTTTATCGACCAACGGAGTTCAACACTCAGCACCGGACAAAAACAACGCGTTAGCCTAGCTAGGGGCCTGGTGCACGATCCCCCCGTTATGCTCCTCGATGAACCGACGCGCGGACTTGATGTCCTAGGCAGCAAAGTTATTTTCGAGTTCATTGGAATTCTGCGAAAGCAAGGAAAAGCGGTGCTTGTATCCACTCATCGACTCGATGAGGCGGAAAGACTTTGTGACCGCTTCGGCCTTCTAAACCGTGGACGTCTTGAACATGAAGGGACACTGCCCGAGTTGAGAGAAGCGACAGGGCACGCTCACCTCGTTGATATGTTTTTAGATTTGCTTGGCTATCGCGGCAGCATGGAGACAATTCCATGGCAAACGTGATATCGAGTGGCCGACTTCAGCGTATGTGCTTGAAGGAACTGCGAGAGACGCTGCGTGATCGCCGGACCATCATCACGCTCATTCTAATGCCTTTACTGGTGTATCCGTTGCTAAGCATGACGATGCAGCGATTTCTGCTGGCATCCAAACCTTCAAGAGAAACGCCCAAGTTTTTGATTGGCGTCGCTAATGAAAAAGCTGGAGCGATCTTTATTCAAACAATCCGACTGGGAAAGCAGCTGCTCGCTGAAGACAAAGATCGCAACGTCATCATTACTCGTAAAATGTTTTCCTTCGAAGCAGCGCCTCTATCAGATAAAGTTGATGGTCGTACATCGGAAAACTCGAATCTCCCGCAACGCGTTGATCCCAGTGACACTTCCGTAGATCCGAGCCAACCGGTAGAAGTTCTATCGGATCGCTTACCCGATCTCGTGCCCGAACTAGTCGAAGATTGGAAAGCGGCGATCGCCAATGGCCAAATCGATTTGTTTATCGAGTTACTTGGCGATGAAGGGCCTCCCAAAGATTCCGAAGCATGGCCCAATATCCAATATCGCGTGCACTACGTCCAAGATGACTCGAAAAGCGAACAAGCACTCCAATATTTCCATCAAGTCATTGGCGCTATCGATCAACAATATGCGGAGCAGGCATTCAGGGCCACTCGCAATGATATTTCGTGGCCTTTGCGCTTTATCGCTGAACCTATATCGCTACCTAAAAGCGGAGGTATGTCGGCCCTGATTACGATGGTTCCCCTGGTTCTCATCCTCATGACGATTACCGGGGCAGTCTATCCGGCGATTGACCTCACGGCAGGAGAACGCGAACGAGGAACTATGGAAATCCTGATCGCTTCACCGGCCCCACGTTGGAGCCTACTCTTTGCTAAGTATGTCGCCGTTATGGCTGTTGCTCTACTAACGGCCATCGCGAATCTCGGATCGATGTTTACTACGCTTTGGGTAACCGGTCTTGGAAAAGTGTTACTCGGTGAGCAGGGCATTTCTTTTCCTGTCATCTCACAAATCTTTTGCCTGCTGATTCTCTTCTCCATGTTCTTTTCTGCATGCATGCTGGCGATCACTAGTTTTGCCAGAAGCTTCAAGGAAGCTCAAGCGTACTTGATTCCCGTCATGCTTCTCGCGCTTGCTCCGGGTATCCTAAGCCTGCTGCCGGGAATCGAATTCACCACGCTTCTCGCCGTTGTACCTTTGGTTAACATGGTGCTGCTGACTCGAGATCTCCTGCTCGGCAACGTCAATGTAACTTTGGCATTAGCAGCCATCGTTTCGACCATGGTCTATGCTGCAGCTGCGATCGGAATTGCAGCAAGACTTTTTGGAAGCGATGCTGTGTTGCAGGGAAGTCGCGGTTCGTGGCAGGATTTATTCGCACGCCCCTCCAAAGTGTCTTTACTGCCACGCTTTGATCAGATGGCCATCTTCCTGGCCTTGCTGTTCCCGCTTTATTTTGTTCTCTCGAATTTGATCGGCCTATTTCGCGAGAGCACTATTTCGACTCGCTTGATTCTGAATACGGTTATCACCGCATTGCTTTTCGGCTTGCTCCCACTCACTTTCTGCAATCATCAGAAAATCGATCTTCGAACCACGTTTCGAGTTGCGTGGCCAAGCGGCAAACTATCGGTAGTGACTATTCTGTTTTCAGTTCTACTCGGCACTAGTCTTTGGATGGCTGCCCATGAACTATTTCTGCTGGGACGCTTTCTCGGAATAGACTCTTTGAGTGACGAACAGGTAAAGGCAACGGAAAGCTTAATCACTCAGTTTCGCCAAGTATCCCCTTGGCTGGTTCTTTTTTCTTTCGCATTAACTCCGGCCATATTTGAAGAGTTTTTCTTCCGCGGTTTTGTCTTAAGTTCACTACACCAGATGAGTCGAAGCGGGGCGATTCTTGTCTCTGCTTTTTTGTTTGGTCTCTTTCACGTGATTGTAGGAAGTACGCTCTCAATCGAAAGATTTTTGCCAACGACTTTAATGGGCCTGTTCCTTGGATGGTTGGCCTTTCGAACGCAATCTTTGTGGCCCGGAGTTTTCCTTCATGCGACTCACAATGGCTTGCTGCTATTAACCGCCTATTACGCTGAAACACTTAAAGGCTGGGGGATCGGCTTAGAGGAACGAGCGCATCTCCCTTGGACATGGCTAATCACTGGAGCGGTAACCACCCTTATCAGTCTTTCGGTGATTGAGCTAATTTCTAGACTTACCCCCCGATCCTCCCAAGTCTGATGGATCAAGCTTGCGCGGATCTTCCGGCCAAGAATGTTTCGGGTAGCGGCGTTTAAGCTCTTTGCGAACTGTTTCATAAGTGTTCTCCCAGAAACTCGCCAAATCCT
>JBEGUT010000531.1:0-3681 GCA_041178745.1 Planctomycetota bacterium
TCGCGAACATCGAGATGCGATGCGACAAGAATTGGCTAAGGTGATTATCGGCCAAGATGAAGTTGTTGAGCAATTGTTTGCAGCAATTTTCACGAGAGGCCATTGTTTACTGGAGGGCGTACCTGGGCTAGCGAAAACATTGATGGTTAGTTCGCTGGCACGCATCCTGGATGTTTCTTTTAAGCGTATTCAGTTCACACCGGACTTGATGCCTTCAGATATCACTGGGACGAACGTTCTCGATGAGGATGCTGCTGGGAAACGTGAGTTTCGGTTTGTGGAAGGGCCCATTTTCACCAATATTTTATTAGCTGACGAAATCAACCGAACGCCTCCCAAGACTCAAGCGGCTTTGTTGCAAGCAATGCAGGAACGGGAAGTCACCGTTGGGCGTGCGACCTATTCATTGCCGGATCCATTTTTTACGATCGCCACGCAGAACCCTATCGAACAGGAAGGAACTTATCCACTTCCTGAGGCGCAGTTGGATCGCTTCATGTTCAATATCAAAGTGGGGTATCCAACAGCGGATGAAGAGGAAAGGATTTTGTTAGCGACGACTCGCCATGACAAACCCGAAGTATCCAAGATTCTCTCGGGTAAGTTGATACTCAATATTCAAAAGTTGGTACAGAGTGTTGCGGTCAGTCCGTTTATCGTGAAGTATGCAGCGCACTTGGTGAGGGCAACGCGCCCTTCGGATGATCGAGCTCCCCCGTATGTTCGCGAGATGGTGGACTGGGGAGCTGGGCCGCGGGCGGGACAGTTTTTGATTATGGGTGGGAAAGCGATCGCTGCGATGGATGGACGATTCAGCGTTGCCATTGAAGATATTCGGAGAATTGCAGTTCCAGTGCTGAGACATCGTATCAGTACGAATTTTCAAGCGCAAGCGGAAGGTATCACGACAGACAAAATGATTTTGCGATTGCTCAAAGATATTCCTGAGCCTGAGATACCCAAGTTCGCCAATGCCCCTGTAGCCCCTCCCATTCAATAACCATCTTTTCTTTCGGATCGATTCTTTGAGCTCTCTGTAGAAGTAACGAGCACGCATGACGGCTGTCGAGCAGTACCTAAAGCCCGAGTTGGCGGCGCAGATCAAGCGGCTTGATCTGCGCGCGCAAATGGTGGTTCGAGGTTTTTTGCAAGGATTGCACGCCAGTCCATTTCAAGGGTTCTCGGTCGAATTCAGCGAGCATCGACGGTATGTGCCTGGTGATGATCCCAAGGATATCGATTGGCTGGCTTACGCCAAGACAGAAAAGTATTACGTCAAGAAGTTCGAATCGGAAACCAATTTGACTGGATACTTGATGGTCGATATGAGTCAGTCGATGGCCTACACGTATCGACAGCAGTTAACGAAATTAGATTATTCGATTTGTTTGGTTGCTGCTCTCTCGTACTTGATGATCATGCAGCAAGATCCTGTAGGTGTGGTGACATTCGATTCAAAGATTCGTGAGAGCCTACCGCCCAAAAGTCGTCGCGGACAGTTGCCGAATATCCTAAGCCTTCTCACCAAAGTCAAAGCGACGGGAAAGACAGATCTGGCAGGGTCGGTGCGACAGTTGGCTGCGATGGCTCGACATCGCAGCTTGATTATGATCTTTAGCGATATTTTGGGAGAAGTTCCTGAAGCGTTAGCAGCCTTCCGGCAGCTTCGTTTCTCGGGTCATGATGTCATTGTATTTCATGTATTGGATGAAGCGGAGGTCACGTTTCCCTTTACGGGCCGAGTGCTTTTAGAGGATCCCGAGAGTGGACAATCGATGCCGGTCGACGCGGATGTTGTACGCAAGCAGTATCGTGAAGAGGTGGAGGCCTTTCGTCAGCAGTTGAAAACGGGTTGTGCGGAATCTCGGATCGACTATGTTCCGATCGATACTGGCATGCCCTATGACAAGGCATTGATGGAGTATCTTCTCAAGCGGCGTAATCGAGGCTGAGAAGTTATGACATTTCTTCATCTCTCTTTACTTGCAGGTGGTTTGTTAGCGGCGATACCGATTCTGTTGCATTTGTGGTCGCAGCGTCCTCCCAAGCCACTGGTGTTCCCAGCATTAAGATTTGTCAAGCTAACGATTCAGTCGCACAAGCGATCGTGGCAAGTGCGTCAGTGGTTGCTGTTGGCACTGCGTGTACTAGTCTTACTGCTGATGGCCTATGCCCTTGCAAGGCCGAGCGTTCATTCCGACATGCTGGCGACTTGGCTGAGCATCGGTGGTGTCGCTCTTTTGGCAGCTTTGGCGACTGTAGTAGCGTTTGTTGCCCTGGCTTCAAAGAAGCAGCTTAGCATTATCGCCGTGAGTGGTATAACCGCGGGGGTTTTGTGGTTATGCGCGACGGTTTGGGGGATCTCAGCACTGGCCCGCGGGTCAGCCCCTCCTGCCCTGCAACAGAACACACCCGTTGCCGCGGTAATCGTGATCGATACAAGTCCAGTCATGGATTATCGCTTTTCCAATCAATCGAGATTGGAAGTTGCGAAGGAGCGAGCAACGGAGTTGATTCAGCGACTGCCGACTGAGAGCAAGATTGCGATTATCACACAGCCCAATGGTCAATTTGCATTGGATCGGATGACGGCGCTGAGACAGTTGGAGCGTGTGGAGCTGCAATATCAAAGCAGCAATCTACCACGCATGATTCAATGGGCTAATCAGTTGGTGCGTAACGAGAAACTGGATCGTCGCGAGATCTATGTGGTTACCGATCTTTCGCTCAGCGCTTGGGGAGAAAATCAAGATGGCGATCTCAAGGAGTCTCTGTCGAAAGAACCAATGGTGCTTTTGCAGATTATCGATGTGGGTATCAAGTCGCCGCAGAACCTGAGGCTTGGTGATTTGCAACTCAGCCAACCCGAGCTTGCTCCGGGAGGAAGTGTTACGGCGAAGACCGCTGTAACGCGAACTGCTGATACGGCTGGTGAGCGAATTACGGTCGAATTGTTAGCGGAGAAAAACGATCCTGAGCTACCGGTCATACGTGATGGAAAAATGGTGTTGCCAGAAGCAACGGTCATTCAGAGGCAGTTTGTTGATCTTACGGTTGCTGAGACCGCCGATGTCGAGTTTGAGATACGAGATCTTTTATCGGGAACATATCAATATCGATTTCGTGTGGATCGAGGTGATCCCCTGGTAAGTGATGATCAGCGGTATCTGACATTGAGCGTTGGAGATGTTGGCAAGATTCTGCTCGCCGGTAGCCCCGGTGATATGCGCAATCAATTGGCGTTGATTCTAGGAGCTGGTGGAGGTGAAGCGATCGAGGAAATTGATTTAACGAAATTGCGCGAAGTGAAATTGGATCAATATGAAGTCGTTGTGCTTCAGGATCCGGTGGGTGTTACGGAAGCGGATTTGGTTCCGATCGAAAGATTTGTTAGCGATGGTGGGGGAGTTTTGCTGATTTTAGGACCATCACTTGGTACACCTGAAGCGGTGAGTCAGTCGCCGTTGGCTAAGTTGCTTCCGGGCAAGCCTGCACGTATATCACGACGTGCCCTCGATGATCGATCGGTATATTTGGTGCCCGATCGTCCAGCGCATCCCTTGTTTCAATATTTTGGTGGCCGAGTTACGGAAGCCCCATTTAGTTCCTTACCGGTGTTTCGCCATTGGGATATTGAGCCAGCGGGTGAAGGTGTCAATTACGAGATATTGGTGAGATATA
>JBEGUT010000532.1:0-3681 GCA_041178745.1 Planctomycetota bacterium
TAAGGCTCGTCTTAAAAACAGCCCGTTCAACCAACATCTAAATTGCCAACCACGATGTCCAGATTTCCTGTAATACAATAGGCGATCGGCAACCTGCGAACCGCAAGCCCTTATCTAGATCAGGGATAGAGTACGGTATCCCGCCAGATGCGTCATCCCGAACCGGCCCTATCAATACCTGTTTTTCCAAAATTCGCCACAATCAAAAGCGATCAAATGTTCATACAACCGGGCCCCGATCGTCTTGGTCTTCAAGCCTTTTGATGGCGATGCTCCGCTTCATGCTCAAACAATCTCTGGGCGGCTTCCCCTATCGATTGATCCTCGATACTCGACGTGGGACTGAGCAAAGGTAAGATCGCCCCTGTGTCAGCAACTCCCGCCAACCTCACCGCGCTGTGCAACACTCGAATCGGGTTGATGGCATTACGCAGATCTTCCAAAGCTTCGAATTTAACTCGCAATCGATCTGCTGCTTCCCATTGTCCCTTCTGAGCCGTCAGCAACATCGCTTGACTCAATCCCGGTGCCACACAAACACAACCCGATGTAAAGCCCTGCAATTGAAAATGGCGCATGTGATCCAAAGCAGGCTGCTCACCGATACCGCTGACAATGATCTGAGGATCCACATCATCAACTAAATGCTTTAGGTAATCATCTTGCTTTGGATCCTTTCTCACCACCGCATATTTGATCGCGCTGACGATTCCTTCATCGCAGAGATGCTGAACATCGGAAACTGTCATTGCACCATCATGCTTCAAATAAAGAACGACTGGCTTACCGAACCGCTCCGCGAATATCCTGGTTCCCCGAGCTCGCCCAAAAGAAGTCGCGATTTCTGCCTGAGGCAGCACCATCACCGTTGGAAATGCGAACTCACGTAGGATGATCGCTTGATCCATCATCGTACCGAATGCAGGTCCGACCGACGGAATAACGGTCGTACTGGCTGAAGCCGAATCCGCCAAACAACGCAACACTTCTTCCATCTCACTGAGTGAAATGTGATAGAAAACCGCATTGCCTCCATAGAGCAATGTTGAAATTCCTCCCGACTCGAGATAGCTAATCAGCTTTTTATTCGCCTGATGATTCAGACGAAAATCTTCATGTCGAGCTAGGGGAGGAACCGCGATCACAGATCGGGCCAACACTTCGGGAGTTACCATCTCAAGATTCATAGTTGAACATCCGCAGTCCTAAAACTAGTTTGCAAAGTATCTTATCACTTAGCTATTTCTCAAGCGTTCACGTATCGTATCAAACCGATGCAAGCCTTGATGCCATCGTGAAAATAAATTACCAAGATAAGCAGCGTTTATAGCATTCATCGTTAAGGAATCAGCTCTTGGAACTCGCCTAACTTAGGGTAATTGGTAGCTGTGATCTGGTTTGCGTAATCGACGTTAGTGGATTACCGGCTCGGAGTTCTCCGGACCACTCTCTAAAAAATCAAAATCACAGCCGATATTCGCTTGGCTAACATGTTTGATAAACAATTGGCCATAACCTCGCTGATATTTTGGAGCAGGCGCAACCCACTCACTCCGTCGCTTTTCCAGTTCTTCTTCCGAGACGAGTAATTCCAATCGTCGCTGACCAACATCAAGCTCAATCCAATCACCCTGCCGAACGAGCGCTAATGGACCTCCCACATGCGACTCTGGGGCGACGTGAAGCACACAGGTGCCATAGCTCGTTCCGCTCATGCGGGCATCCGAAATACGAACCATATCTCGAACTCCTTGTCGCAGCAGCTTGTTTGGAATGGGAAGCATGCCCCATTCAGGAAATCCAGGAGCTCCCTGCGGACCGGCATTGCGCAGAATCATGACTGAATCCGCCGTGATCTCAAGATCCGGATCGAGCAGCCCCTTCTTTAAAGCTTCGTAACTATCAAAAACAACCGCCTGCCCACGATGTTTGAGCAACTTAGGATCAGCCGCAACGGGTTTTATCACACATCCGTCAGGAGCAAGATTACCTCGTAATACGAAAGTTCCACCTTCCTCAGATATCGGATTATCGAGAGATCGAATGACATCCGAATGAATCACTTGGGCGCCATCAAGACATTCCCCTAGCGTTCGATCCTCTATCGTACGGCAGGAAACATGAAGCCGATCTCGGATGACATTCATCAGGGCTCGCAGTCCACCCGCGTTATAAAAATCCTCCATCAAATATTTTTTGCCAACAGGCCGGACATTGGCGACGACAGGTGTCTTGCGCGAAATTCGATCGAAGTCCTCCAGGGTAATATCGATTTTCGCGCGTCGTGCCATAGCCAGAACATGAATAATGGCATTCGTCGAGCCACCGATTGCCATATCGACCGTGATTGCATTTTCGAACGACTCTTTGGTGAGGATATGCGAAGGCCTGATACCTTTTTTAACTAGCTCAACTGCTTGTCTTCCCGTTTCGGTCGCCATGCGCGAGTGTTCAGACAAGACGGCGGGTATCGATGATGAGCCCGACAGCGATAGTCCTAAAGACTCCGCAATCGCCGTCATCGTCGATGCTGTACCCATCGTCATACAATGTCCCGGCGATCTGGCGATACAATCCTCCAATTCCTTCCAGTGCTCGTCGCAAAAGTTACCCGCACAACGTTCGGTCCAGTACTTCCAAGCGTCGCTACCGCTACCTAATGTTTGATCGCGCCACCGCGCAGTCAACATTGGGCCACAGGGAAAATAAATCGATGGAATATCCATTGAGATCGCACCCATGATCAAGCCGGGCGTCGTCTTATCACACCCACCCATCAAGACCGCGCCATCGACCGGATGACTTCTTAATACTTCCTCTGCCTCCATCGCCAAAAGATTGCGATAAAGCATAGTCGTCGGCTTCATCAACATTTCGCTCAAAGAGAGCACCGGAATTTCAACGGGAAATCCTCCCGCTTGCCAAACACCACGTTTGATCGATTCAGCTCTTTCGCGCAAATGCGAATGACAAGTGTTTAAATCGCTCCAAGTATTAAGAATGGCGATAACCGGCTTACCTTGATAATCCTTGTCACTCCAGCCCATCCCTTTCAATCTCGAACGATGTCCAAAAGACCGTAAATCATCAGGTGCAAACCAACGCTGACTTCTAGGATTGACGGGATTATCAGGCTCAGTAGACATAGGCTTGGCTTACCGAATAAAAGAACCAGAGGATCGATCCAGCAATGATGCTTTCGACTTAAAAAGATTATCAACGAAAAGCTCATCACCCCGAAGTGATCTCATCTTCGGTGTGTATAATCGAGAGCCTACGTCAAAGGCGGTCATCACTCAATGGTGGTCCGCCCCATTTCGCCAACCGAGTTCAGTTATTGAAGCCCTAGAAATTCGAGGATCGCAATGTTTAGCGTCCCCGTCGTATTGGTTCTGGCGATGATTCTGATGATCGTCGCCCTCGCCTATTTTCGGTGGCATCCGATGCTGGCCCTGCTCTTGTGCGCATTTTTTGTCGCCAGCCTAACCCCGCGTAACTCCTACCTCATGTCGGAGATACGAGATAAAGGCTATCGAATATCGCAATGGTCCGAGAATCAAATTGATGTTCGTTCCAGTCGCGGGAGACCATCGCCTGGAAGGTATGTGATTTACACAGAATCATCCTCTTCGGCATCCAATAATGATCCGATTCCGGTTTCCCCAACAATACAAATTGAAT
>JBEGUT010000533.1:0-3675 GCA_041178745.1 Planctomycetota bacterium
CAAATATCAGCAGTCACAAAAGCAGCTCGCTCAGACGGAAAAATTGTTAGCTCGTCAGCAGAATGGTTACGGTAGTTCTTCTGGAATGTTGGCTGACCGCTCTAGCAATTCGAGCTCCAATTCTTCGTTGGCAGGCCGTACCACCGCCGGTGGCAAAAATATCGAAAATTCTTTACCCCAGAGCCCCTCTCGTCCCACGGGATTATCCGCAACTGGAGATTCGGACCAAAACATCCAGTGGCGGCCACAGGGAACACCGTTGCGGTAGCCTTACCTTTCTTGCCACATCCCAGCATTGCTCGGAAACTTCCCGTGCAATTTGGCTTGCTGCCCCCTCTCCGCGTCCTTTTGTCCACCACAATCTTTCATTTGCGCGTTATAATTGGACTAAGTTAACGATAACGATCTGTTCATGTTTAGGGCGATAGAAAAGTCGCTTTCCAAACAAGTTGCCGGAGAGATCGGGGATTCACGATCGCCTGTGATTTCCCTTTGAAATTCACGGTTTGGAAGGATGGGTGGCTTAGAGAGGCCCTGGAATGGTTTTGAGCCGATCTGCTTGACGACCATCGTACGCTCACTCCAATCCACTGAACGAAATAGCCACGCCGGTATAATTCAATAGCCTGATCCCACCTACCCTAGTCGACCCCTTGATAGGCCGATTTCATGATAACTTCCCGTTTGAATCCTCTTCTCGGGGCGATCTCTACTTGTCAAGTTGCGACTAAATTTCGGTCTCGACTTTGGCCATTGGGACTGCTGGTCTTCTGCGCCTCATGCTTCAATGGCGATCCCGAAATTCGCACTTACGAAGTCGCTAAGGCTCGCCCTTCAGCGTCTGCCAACGTGGCGACACAGGACTCGACGACAGCATCCGAACCGCGAAGAATGCTCGGGGCAATTCTTCCTGCTGGCCAAGAAGCCTGGTTCTTCAAAGCAGTAGGCAAACCTGACTCCGTTCAAAAGTTAGCTGAGTCTTTCGAAGCTTTAATCAAGTCTTTCAAAGTTGGAGACAATGGCGAACCGCAATGGCAACTTCCTCCCTCATGGCGGCAAGAAGCGGGGAGCGGAATGCGGTTTGCCACTTTGTTTGCTCAAAGCGAAGGTGAAGAAATTCCCATCTCCGTGATCAAGCTTCCGATCTTCGAAGGAACATGGGAAGCGTATTGCGAAAGCAATGTGAATCGCTGGCGTGGTGAGCTCTCGCTTCCCAATCAAGGATGGCAGGAGATCGCGACCTACGCGAAAGCGATTCCCGGTTCTGATGCGGCCCGCTCCGGATACTGGTTTAACCTGGAAGGCAAACAAGATCCGAGTCGTACCATGCGGTCGCCATCCGCTCCTTTCGCTGGCGGAGCATCGGCCACAACGCCACCCTTCGCCTCCGGTGCTCCAGTCGCAGGCAACACTCCAGCATCTTCCGCTCAAGCAGAAGGCAAACCTTCTCCACTGAAATACAAAGTCCCGGAAGGATGGAAAGATCGCGGCGCTAGTGGCATGCGATTGCTAACGTTATGGGTCGGTGATGCGACCGAGCCACCCAACGAAGTTACGATCATCCCTGCCTCCGGTGATCTGGAGAGCAATGTGCGACGCTGGCAAGAACAATTAAGCCCTAACGTCGATGACACCACGGTAAAGTCGGCGATTGAGAAAGCAACGAAAGTCAAAGTGGATGGTATCGACGCAAGCGTTGTGCAATTGGTCGATTCGCCTGACCAACCCAAACAAAGCATTCTCGCGGCAGTAATCCCAATGGATGCTCAAAGCTCATTGTTCATCAAGTATAAAGGTGATGCTAAGACTGCTGATGCAGAGCGGCAGCGATTCGTCGAGTTCGTCGAATCGGTTCGCTGGAAGTAATCAGCTCTCTTAGACTTTCTCCGCAAAAGGAACTCATATCATGGCCGCAGGTTCTATTCCATCCTCTTCGATCGCGTCGAGCGGTGCTCGATCCGATGCGAAATCTGAACAGGATTTAGCTTCGCAGGCTTGGCAATTTCTTCGCATACTCGGATCATTAAAAATCACCGTGGTGATGTTTCTTGCCGGTGTTTTCATTCTTTTCGTAGGCACGCTCGCTCAGGATGAAAAGAACCTTCCCGAAGTTAAAGAAGAGTATTTCAATAGCTGGCTGGCAGTCATTCCGTTTTCAGATTTCGTACCGGTGACTGTTTTCGGCGAACAGAATATTCCAGGTGCGTTTCCGTTTCCTGGTGGAGCCACCATCGGATTGATTCTGTTGATAAACCTGATCGCCGCAAAAATCACTCGGTTCCATATTTCTGCGAAAGGAACTCGACTTTTTTGGGGAACAATCATTTCCGCAATCGGTGGTCTTCTTACGCTCGCCGTGATCATGACAGGACATTTCTCCGATGGACTTCAAGGTAGTCCACCGATTCCTTACGACATCGTTTGGCGCCTGGTGCAAGCGACTTCCGTGGGTATTACCATCGCACTGATCGCTTCGGCGATCGCCAATCGCAGTCAGCCCAATCTCATCAAAGTTGTGCTTTGGTCTTCGGCAATCTGCATGGTTGTGATCTCCTTGCTGGCACTGGTTGGTGGCCAATCTTATCGCATCGGTGATCCTGGTCTTCGAATCATGTGGCAATTACTGCAATCGAGTGTCGCAGGGGGTGTTTTGTTAGTTGGGCTGATGATTGTTTTTGGTAATCGTGGTGGAAACGTACTTATCCATATCGCTGTCGGCCTTGTTATGTTTGGCCAGTTCCTCTTCGGTGATCGCCAAGTCGAACAACGCATCTCATTGATTGAGGGCCAGAGCACCAATGTAGCTTTCCGCACCGACGAATTTGAATTGGCTGTGATCGATATCAGTGGTTCGGAGAAAGATCGAGTCACAGTGATCGCAGATCGACTGCTTAAACGTTATGCGGGCGACCCAGAAAAACTCATTACTTCGGAAGAACTTCCATTCGACATCAAAGTCAAATCACTTTTCCCTAACTCGGATCTCCGCAGAGCAGGACCGGTGGAACCAAACGAAGCGACCCAAGGCATCGGGAAATCGTGGATTGCGATTTCCAAACCACCCGAGGGTGGCGTGAGTTCTAAACCCAATATTTCGTCAGCCTATATTCAGATTCTCGATAAGAAGTCCCGCTCCGATCTTGGAACTTTTCTTTTATCGCAGTTCCTAAATGATCAGGGATCAATCTTCATGAATGCTTCCCCTGATGAACTCGACACGATCGAAGTTGGTGGAAAGCCTTATCAATTGCAACTTCGTTATCGACGCGAGTACAAACCCTACGAGATGACGCTAACCGATGTTCGAAGAATCAATTACAGTGCAAGCGACACCCCGCGTGATTACTCGTCGTATGTAACCATTCGCGATCCGCAAACCAAGACCGAGCAAGAAGGTCGTATTTGGATGAACAATCCTGTGCGATATCGCGGAGAAACTTTCTATCAAAGCCAATACTCGCCAGTTCGGTTAGCGGATGGAAGAATGTCGGAAATGACCGGACTTCAGGTCGTTGAAAATGCTGGTTGGTTGATTCCCTATGTATCTTGCGTTCTCGCGTTTTGGGGCATGCTCGCTCATTTCGGCGGAACCTTTCTTCGCTTTGCCGATCGCTATGATCGCCTTCATTTGGGCGACGCGCCAGTTGTCACTCCAGCAGTCACCGAGAAAGAGTC
>JBEGUT010000534.1:0-3675 GCA_041178745.1 Planctomycetota bacterium
GTGATCCATAAGCTGCGACAGGAAGGATTGCGAATCGGAATTCTATCGAATACATGCGATGCTCACTGGACCTGGTTGGTAAGGCAAAACTACGAAGTGCTGGGGCCTTGGTTTGACGTCATCGCGTTGAGTTATGAAATGAAGTGCGCTAAACCGGAGTTAGAGATCTATCAAAAGGCTGCCGCGATGGCGGAAGTTCCCGCTGAAAAGATCTTCTTTACCGACGATCGACTCGATAATATTGAAGGGGCTCGGCAAGCAGGCTGGATGGTGCATCCCTTCAGTGACCTCGCGAGCTTAAAGAAAATAATGCAGGGTTGGTTTTGAAAAGGGATGTAGGAGTCGGACTTCTAGATACCTTTTGCTTTCTCACAGTGGTTTTCTTCGATGATATTCAACCGAACCTCTTGGAGTCCGTGGACGGATGCAGCGGAGCATCGGGGGTGGCGCATGGAGTCATCGGGGATTGGGAAGGAGTATGATCAGCGTATTTTTCGATTGATCCAGCCCACGGGTCAACGTGTTTTGGTGGGATCTAAAAGTGAAGTGGAAGGGAGATGGAGGAAGGAATCAGAGTACGACCTGGGCCGGGACCGAGATAAGCCGGTGATTGTGTTGCTCCATGGGCTGGGTAGGACACGCAAGAGTATGGGTCATTTGCAAAGATTATTGCAAACCATTTTTCCAGAGATCGATGTTCTTTGCTTTGGCTATGCTTCGATGAGGGATGAGATCGGTGAGCATGCTCGAAATCTGGATCATTACCTACGTCTATCGATTGGATCGAGGCCTGTGATATTTATCGCCCATAGTCTGGGTAACATCGTGCTTCGTCGGTTCTATCGATTGAGAGAGGAGACGGGGATCGGCGCGACGGATCCACTGGATCTACGAGCCCACGTGATGCTCGGGCCTCCCAATCAAGGAAGTCAATTTGCCAAGAAGATGAGTCGGGTTCCTGGGGTTTCGCAGGTCATGGGGCCAAGTTTCGTGCAGCTGGGAGCGCGATGGGAGGATCTTCGTGAAAACCTTTCAGTTCCATCTGGGGAGACGGTGATCTTTGCGGGAGATGTTCCCTTTTTTCGAAAGGGTAATCTATTACTTGCCGAGCCTAACGATGGGTTGGTAACGGTTCAGGAAACAACATTGCCTGGGGTCACTGATCTGGAGGTTGTGCCGGTGCTTCATTCGTTTCTGATGAATGATCGAGCTATAGTCGATCGTTTGAGTCGTCGTATCGTGAAGTGGTGTCGCCAGTAGTGGTTCGGGGGAGGAGAGTTTCTTGCCGTTTTTGAGTCTTTCTCGTCGGTCTGTGAATTGAGACGGCAGGAGGAAGCGGCCTGGAATTGTCATTCTTTGCCGTGGACAGGGTTAACAACTCCTGCAGACAGGTTACCATAGAGGTTTCTAGGTAACTGGATAGGTTCGGAGAGTCTTCTGTCAAGTGTGAGCTTTTCATGTCGAGCGGTTCTGCCTCTTCTGGTCGAACGGAAGAGAAAAAGACAATTCCTGTCGCGGTGATTGATATTGGTGCGACCAGCATCCGTATGGCGATTGCTGAGATTGAGCCCTCGGGGAAAATTCGTTTGCTGGAAACGCTCAATCAAGCTGTCTCTTTGGGCAAAGACACTTTTTCCCAACGCCGCATTCGAAAGTCTTCGATCGAAGACTGCGTGCGTGTGTTGAGAAGCTACAAGAAGC
The DNA here is from genome assembly GCA_041178745.1 of Planctomycetota bacterium. GTDB lineage: Bacteria > Planctomycetota > Planctomycetia > Pirellulales > Pirellulaceae > JAFLCP01. Next base: position 1,702 of record JBEGUT010000534.1, read on the forward strand.
TCCTTCAAGAGTACGGCATTTCGCATCCGAGTCAGATGCGTATCGTGGCGACCAGCGCCGTGCGCGAAGCGATGAATCGACTAGCATTTTTGGATCGCATCTATGTGGCAACTGGCCTAAATGTTGAGCCGATCGAAGAAGCGGAAGTGAATCGTATCACGTACATGGGCATTCAACCGTTGTTGCAGGCTGATTCGAAATTGGCTGCTTCGCGCACAGTCATTGTCGAAGTGGGAGGTGGCAGCACGGAAGTTTTGGTTGTGCGTGGCGGTAACGTTCTTTTCTCGAACACGTATCGCTTAGGTTCATTGCGATTGCTGGAAACTCTGGAGCGATTCAATGCGCCGAAAACGAAACAACTTGCGATTATGGAGTCGCAGATTCGTCGAGTAGTCGATCAAATCTGCGAGCAAGTGCAGGTTGACACACCGGTCGAAATGATCGCTTTAGGTGGAGATGTTCGCTTTGCCGTAGCGAATCTATTGGAGGAGTGGGATCAGGAAACGCTGGCTGTGCTATCGACCGAGCAGTTGGAAGTTTTTACTAAGCGGGTGATTTCGCTCAGTGAAGATGAAGTAGTTCAGCGGTTTGGTGTCAGCTTTCAGGATGCTGAGACGGTGGGTTCAGCCTTGCTAAGTTATGTCCTGTTGGCTCGCGGGTTTGGCGTTGAGACGATGCGCGTGGCGGATGTGAATTTGCGGGATGGATTGTTGCAAGATCTCGCGACTAAGGATTTGTGGACTGCCGATTTTCGAAATCAGATCATCCGCTCGGCGATCGGTTTGGGTCGAAAATATCACTTCGATGAAAAACATGCTCGGCATGTTGGCTTGTTGGCAAGAAAACTGTTTACCGATTTGCAAAGCGAGCATCGACTTGATAGCCGTATGGAATTGATTCTCTATCTTGCGGCTTTACTGCACGAAATCGGTCTTTATTTGAATGTTCGCAGCAATCACAAACATGCTTTCTATTTGATTCGCAATAGTGAACTCTTCGGTCTCAGTCGTCGCGAGGTGTTGTTAGTTGCATTAGTCGCTCGGTATCATCGCCGTTCGAGTCCACAGCCAGACCATGAAGGCTATGCGACTTTGGATCGAGATGACCGTGTGGCGGTGGCCAAGATGGCAGCCATTCTCCGCTTGGCGATTGCGTTGGAAGAGTCTCGCAATCAGCGAATCACGGAAATGAAGTGCAAGGCGGACTCAAGTCGCATGGTGATTACGGTTCGTGGTGTTGAAGATATTTCGCTGGAGCAGTTGGCGATGCGACAGAACTGCGGCATGTTTGAAGAAGTTTATGGCAGCCAAGTGGTTCTGCGTACTTCACGCAAGTAGGTAGTCTCGCCAGCAACTTTGGCATTTACGCTGATTTACGAGTTTGAGTCGTATTCGGGTTGTGGCTGGATTCCGCGGAGGTTCGCCAAGAGTTAAGGTCAGGGAGAGTGGTGCTGTTGTCGCTCATCCATGTACGAAGCATTCCTCCGGGTAAGCGTAGAAGGCTATCTGCCGTCATGCGAAATTTATAACTGAGCGGGTGTTGCTCGTGCCACATTTTACGGAGATGTTTGACGGCGGTTTGACCGAATCCACCTCGAGCTGCCATGCGGGCCCATTTGCCAGATCCAGCTTTGGATCGCAGATTGGACGTTTCAATCATACAGCTGGCAGGGCATTCTAGGCCACGGTCTGCGTAGGCTTCTTGCAGCAACTGGTTCATAAGCTCTCTTTGCGAATTGCTACGTTGCCAGCAGATGCTAGAAGCGTGCTGACGGTAGGCAATTACGACATCGGGCAGATTGGCTAGTTTTCCGAGTTTGGAAATTCTTAACCAGAGATCATGATCTTCGACCCACTGGAATTTGGAGCGATATCCGCCAGTCATCTTTAGTATCTCATGGCGAATCATTACGCTGGGATGGATCAATGCGGTTTCGCGGTTCAAAAGGCGATGCACCAAGTGATTGTGGTCGTT
>JBEGUT010000535.1:0-3675 GCA_041178745.1 Planctomycetota bacterium
AACTCAGGTGCGACGACAGTGGTTGTTGCCAGTTTTGCACACTGTGAAGTGCGTAGCCCTAGTTCCAGTGGATTATTGCCATTTGTCACCAGCAGGACCTTGATAGGTTTTGCGGTAGTCAGTGTCGCGAACGCTTCATTGTCGATCGCTAAATTGTCTTGGACATCGATTCTTAGTTTCAATTGTCCTTGATCGATATTCTTGATTTGAAAGTTAACTCCTTCTTCGCTTCCGGGCTTGAGTGATGTCTGACTTGCATCGATCAGATTGTCGTCCAGCAGCAGTTCCGTGGTGACTTCGATATTATTGTCGGAATAATTAGCCAGCCTCGCATACGCTTCTACTTCGTCAGGGTGTTCAATATTTCGTTCAACAGTGAATGCGATGATACCAACGTTACTGGCATCTTGTTTGCCGATCGGAATGTATTGAGCAGAGAGGTTACCGAGATCAAAGTCTTGTATCTCTGAAAAACCTCCGTCGGATAGGATAAACAGTTTAGCGGGCAGCGCTTCAGCGACTTGGATATCGTTGACGTTTTCAAGTTGGCTGGTTCTGCCTGGATTCGCTAAGCCGGCGGCAGCACGGAGTGCTTCTTTGGCATCGGTCGTTCGCTGCGTGGGGGCAATGCTTTCAACGGCAGCTCGTAATTGTCGGCGATCGGATGTAAAGCCTTGACGTACTTCGGCGCGATCAGAAAAAGCAATAACCATCGAGACATCGTCGCTGGACATCGTATCGATCATCTCTAAGGCTTTTTCTTTAGCTTTATCGAGTCGCGTTGGCTGTTCATCGGTGGCGTTCATGCTGGCGGAATGGTCGATCAGTAGAATAGACCTTTTGCCCAGCGATGATTCGCTACGGCAGCCTGGACGCAGTAGCGACAGGATCAGCAAGCCGACGAAAAGCAACTGAAGATAGAGCAAAATATTTTTCTGTAGCTTTTGCCATAGGCTATTAACATGTAAGTCCTCGATCGTTTTGACCCAAAGATAAGTACTGGGAACGACCATTGGGTTTCTGCGTAACTTCAGAAAATACAACGCAATGATCGCCGGTGGAATAAGGGCCAATAGCGCGAATGCCCAACCACTCAGTGCGGGAATCCAGCTCATCGGACAAGCCCTCGTTCGCAGAGGTATTGAGTCACCATCAGATCGACAGCCCGATCGCTTGGCATCAGCAGGTAGTTAATCGCTCTTCGAGAGCAGAACTGCTTAGCTTGTTGGAGAAAGTTTTCTAGCGTTTGTTTGTATCTTTTCAGAACAGCTGGGCTGATCGAAATCTCCACTTCATCTTGATCTTCGCAATCGATCAGACGCAGGTCGCCCATCAATGTCGGTTGTAACTCTTCGGGACTGAGAAGATGGATCAAGTAAATATCCATCTGGTTAGCGACGAGCATTCTTAAGGCGGCCTCGTAGCCCGATTTGTCCATCAAGTCCGTGATTAAGACGATGACACCCTTGCCTCGATTCCGCAAAGCAAATGTTTTGACACCTTCAAGAAGATTTGATCGTTCGTCGGGTTCGATTTGATGGAGCAGATCAAGCATCCGCGATAAGCTGCTGCGACCTCGGAGAGGTTGCGAGTTTTTTAGTCCTGCAAGCGTATCGATTTTAACTCGGTCTGCACGGCAGAGCCCTATGAATCCGAGAGCCGCCGCCAGTCGCCGAGCGCTCTCGATTTTGCTGGGTTGACCTGCTGCCATCGACGGTGATGCGTCGATGAGGCAGTAGAAGTGTAGATCCTCTTCTTCCTGAAAAAGTTTTAGGTACAGTCGGTCCAGGCGGGCGTAAAGATTCCAGTCGATAAAACGCAGGTCGTCTCCCGAAACGTAGTTTCGATAATCGGCGAACTCAACACTTTCCCCTTTTCGCTTACTGCGTCTTTCTCCCTTCAGTCCCCCGCGGAAGATTTTGCGGCTAACGAGTTCCAAACGTTCGAGTTTGGCCATCATTTCCGGAGTTAGCAATGAATTCGACATCGATGAGGTCATGCTTGATTCGACTTCCAGATCGTTCTCATGAATGAATCCACTCACTGGCCATCATGGACCATGACCGATATCGGCAAATTCCGCCTCAGACCCATTTCTTCGATCGTCATGAACCTGCCAAGGCACAACATCCGCAACACAATTTTTTACCGGATGCTGGGATCACCAATCATTCACCAGATAGCCGACATCGAATCGTGGTCCATTGGCTCATGCAACAGGGGAGCAACGGCGACTGCGAACCTCGATTGTATCAGTCTTGAGGATTGAAAGCAGTGCCTGCTGGTCGAGATTCCAACTCGTTTTTGGCTTGTGTTTAGAAAAAGGAAGTTTTCTATTAGGGTGTCAGCGGAGTGAAATAATATTGGGGGGGAGTTATACTATACGCAGCTTGCGCATCCAAGCTTTGCCATCTTGCGGGGATCAAATGTCTCGATCGCGTATGGATGGTTTCAATGAACGTTTGGTAATGGTATCGAGATGCGTTCGGTCAAGGGGTTCTGTAGGCTTGTCGTAGTCAGGATATGCATGGCAAAAAGTCGTCAACCTAGTGTGGTCGCTGATTTTCTTGCAGCAGCATTCGCCCCAGCCTTGGTGATGGGGATGATCTACTGTCTGATTTCCTTTTTGATTTTAGTTTTTTACCGCGATGGTTTTCAGGTTCGAGTCAATTATCTCTTTGCGCTCTACATTTTTGCGTCTGTTTTGATTGCCCGAATCGCGATCGATTCGGGACGTGCTCATGCTCTTGGGTACACGATTGCTTTGGGAGCATCGACGCTCTTTGTCATCAGTCGTTTCGTTGTCTTCCAAGGCCCGCTGGCGTCGCTGAGTCCACTGATCAATGCAGGTTTACTTGCTCTGGTTGGTTTTTTAGCAGATCGAATCGTATTCGATTGCACGCTCATCGAGAGCGATCGCGATACATCGGGTGAAGGATTACTGCAATCATTGGGACTGGTGCGAAGCGATTTGGCGAAAGCTCCCATCGGCAAGTCAAAGAGGCGCCGGCGACACAATCCGGGAGTCTCGATTCTCTACTTTGCTTTATTAGCGATTCCACTGTATGGAGTGGGGCAAATCTTTTTGCCCAGCGAAGCAATTGGTGTCAGGGAGCGTGCCTTTTACCTGCTGTTCGGGTATTTCGCATGTTCATTTTCTCTACTGGTCACCACGAGCTTTCTGGGATTGCGGCGCTACCTAAATCAACGCGGAGTGGAAATTCCTTTCGAATTCACGGCAACTTGGTTGGGCATGGGGCTGATGGGAACGTTGCTGTTTTTGGGTTTATGCATGCTGCTTCCTTTGCCCGGTAGGCAATATGGATTATTTGATCTACCGTTCGATGTTCAATCATCGCAAGGTCTATCCGCCAGTCGGTATGGTTGGGGTGGGGAAGGTGTGGGCGATGGCGCTGGGGAGGCACCGACCGCTCCCCATCCAAGTCCCGGCAGTCCTTCTAGTGTTGGTTCATCTGGTTCTGAAGGCTCGAATGGAAGTACTGCAGGGCAAGACCAGACCAGCGACGGTACTGGTGGAGACGCGGCACAAGGTGGGGAGTCGTCAGGCTCGCCCCCAAATTCTCCAGAAAACGGTCCCGGGGGAAATGATTCGAATTCCAAGGGGGATGGGGGTGAGGGCCAAGGTGGTGAGTCTAGTGGAAGTGCATCGGGATC
>JBEGUT010000536.1:0-3672 GCA_041178745.1 Planctomycetota bacterium
TTATTACCAGCGTCTTTATTAACCAAATCCAGTTTTAGTTGGTTTGGTGCTTCAGGCGCGAAGCGACGCTCTCAGCCTTCTGCAGCACGCGAAAGATGTTGCCCGAGCAAATCTTGCTGAGATCTTCCTGGTTCAAGCCGCGATCTCGGAGAACCTGCAGTAAAACTGGATACTTCGATACATCATCGATCTGCTTTGGTGCCATGCTGATACCGTCAAAGTCCGACCCCAAGCCGACATGATCGATACCCGCTACTTTCACGATATGCATCACGTGATCCGCTACATCGTGAACCGTACCAGGTTTCATCGGATGTGCGGCTCGCCATCGCGCTTGCTCCTGCTTCAGTCGCTCAGGATCCTTCCCAAATAATTCATCCAGTCGACGATTCTCCGCAAACATATCCTTCATGATCAAGGCAGACTCAGGCACCACAAATCCGGAGAAAAAATTCACCATCACGACTCCTCCATTGGCCGGAAGTTGCTTGAGAACTGAATCGGGAACATTGCGAGGATGTTCGGCAATAGCTCGAGCGGAAGAGTGAGAGAAAATCACAGGCGCTTCTGTGATTTTCAGAGCATCATTCATCGTTTCAATACTGACATGCGAAATGTCGACCAACATTCCCAGGCGATTCATCTCTCTCACCACCTCTTCGCCGAAGGGTGTCAGCCCCTCATGCTGGCCATCGTCCGTCGCAGCATCTGCCCAAGCAAGCGTGTCGCTGTGTGTGAGCGTCATATATCGCGCGCCGAGGCTATGTAGTTTGCGGAGTTTTTCGAGAGAGTTTTCGATCGAGTGTCCACCCTCCATACCAATCAGCGAAGCAATCTTACCTACTTTGCGAGCGTCCAGAATCTCTTCGGTCGATCCACATAATGCAAAGACGTCCGGATAAGCATTGACCAAGTCCTTAACCGTCTGAATCTGCTCCATCGTCATCTGAAACGATTTGCCTTCTTTGTTGGTTCTGGCTGGGACATAGACCGACCAAAACTGCGCCCCTACCCCGCCCTCGCGAAGTTTGGGAATATCGGTATGAAATACCTCCTGACGCTCACGCAATTTAGCGTCTCGAACAGAAACACTCTTTTCCCGCAATGCCCACGGTAAATCGTTGTGTCCATCCCAGATATAGGTTTCCGACAACCACTTAAGTACTTCCTCGGATACTTTTACTTCGCCCCGCTCTTGACGAATCGCAGGCGTTTTGTCGTCCTGGCCCTTAAGGCTTCCCGCCGCGACGCTTAACACCGACACAAAAAGAATCAGTGACAACCGAAAGCGATTCGATGCAACGTGCTGGGTTCTCATATAGGGTCCGATCTTCTTTATCAGCCTGAAAACAGAAAGACGAGTACTGTTTTATACTAACGCGCAGAAATGTGAAATCAGCCAAGCGATCACACCAAGAAAAATCAAGTTTTCTCTCGCAATTCTGGAGTTACTCCAGGCCAACATGCCGGATAGGTTGATTGGCACCAGCATTGCAAAACCCAATACCATCGCAACCCAGCATTCGACCTACCGTTGGCAACACCCCAACCGACCCCGACAGTGCTGAGTCGAAATTATGGGTGTCGATAGCTTGTTAGTCGCCATTCATCGCGCCCCCCTGTTTTCGGAAAATACTTAGAATGCGCAAGTTCAGCAGTTAACCTTGTACCTCAAGCGACATCTCAATCCGGCCCTTCATCTACCTTCCCTACTTGTCATCACGCCTCAGCGTGCGATCATAAGAGAATGTCATAATCTCTCGATCTTGCTATCCCGCATTGACTGAATGGCTTCGGAATGTCACATCCTTCATCGCCCGACGATCGTCCTGACCCCAACGAAAAATCCACCGCCGTTCGGGCTCGAGTCCCGGATCATATTCATCGAGGTGTCTTCAGCACCGGTGCGATCGTGATGAGTGGTACCAATGAGTTTGTCATCGATTTTGTGCAAAACCTCGGGAGACCTTTTCAGGTCGTCAGCCGTGTGGTTTTGCCTCACGCTGTCATGCCTCAGTTCGTGGATGCACTCGGAAAAAATATCGACCTATTCCGCCAACGATTCGGACCATTACCCACCGTCACTCAGCGATCCGAACAAATTACGATCGGCCCAGAGCCTCTTCAGTCACCCTCGCCAACGAGCCCATTGACCAGTCACCCTCAAGCAGGTTCGCCGGTAAATCCACAAGTAGATCCCGCTAATCCCTCTCAGCCAACTTCCGGACCAAACGCAGCGCCCGGAGTTCCCGGTTCACCCAACCACCCAGTCGCTCCACCCGCAGCGGGTGCCAACGCACCTCGACGATTATCGCCTCAAGAAATTTACGACGAACTGAAAATCCGCGATGATGTTCTCAGTGGCTGCTACGCTAACGCAGTGATGATCGGACATGGGCCTTACGAATTCAGTTTCGACTTCATCACCAACTTCTTTCCGCAATCGGCCGTAAGTAGCCGCGTATTTGTTTCCTCAGGGCAAGTCGGCCTGCTGTACGATTCTCTTAAGTCAACTTGGGAACAGTTTCGGCAACGCTTTCCAGGACAATTTCCACCGAACACCTCGCCAGGCGATGAGCCTCCACCTACCGATTGGGATCCCAGCAAAGGCTAGGTCACGTCGAGATTATCATGAATGGCAAACGCTCGTCAGTCCCACCGACCGCTTTGATGTACTACCAATAGTGCCTGCTAGTTAGCGTTAAGAAATAGCTGTCGATTTCAGAGAGTGATTCGTATGTCCCATGAACCAATCGATAGTTCAAGAAATGATTCAAGCGATTCTCGATCGCAGCACTCCATGGATAAATCGACTGATGCGCATAGCCCTCGACAGGAAAGTGGCTTAACACCAAGCCACTTATCGCGTTTCCCCTTGATTTTAGCCAGCCAGTCTCCGCGTCGCCGTGAACTGATGAACCAAGCCGGTTATGACTTCCGTGTCGACCAACCCGATCCGAACGCCGAGTGCGGTATTTGTAGTCGCGAAACGCCTCCTGAAATGGTCGCCCGCTTGGCACTCCAAAAAGCGGCAGACGTCGCTCAGAGAACAGCCGAAGGAATTGTCATTGGCTGTGATACTGTAGCCGAATGCATGGGAAAAATTCTCGGAAAGCCCGAAGACCGCAAGCATGCACGAGAAATGCTGGAGTTGCTCAGCGGCCGGCCTCATTCGGTTTACAGCGGCCTCTGTTTGTGGCGTCGACCCGATGACAAAAAATTGTTACGAGTTGCCCTAAGCCGATTGCAAATGTTACCACTCTCTCAAAACCAAATCGATGAATACCTTGATAGTGAACTATGGATGGGAAAGGCGGGTGCCTTCGGCTATCAAGACAATCATCCGTGGCTGCAGTTAGTCGAAGGAAGTGCCAGCAATGTCGTGGGACTACCCATGGAACTGCTAGCGGAAATGCTGCAGGAGTTTTAATTATCTACTAATTGCGGTTGTGGATCGCTATGAGGTCCGACGCTTCGGCTGGGGCGTGTCTGGATGCTTTCCAAAGTGGAAACGTTGTTTCGAGTACGAGCACCGCTGCGCTGAGCATGAGCACCGCTGCGCTGAGTACGAGCACCGCTGCGCTGAGCACGAGTACCGCTGCGCTGAGCACGAGTACCGCTGCGCTGAGCACGAGTACCGCTGCGCTGAGCACGAGTACCGCTGCGCTGAGC
>JBEGUT010000537.1:0-3655 GCA_041178745.1 Planctomycetota bacterium
CGCACGCTATCCTTTTGGCAGGGAGATAAGTGCCTGTTAGAGTACCATTCTTATGCAACGCATCCGATGAGCTTTTATGGTAAGGGAGTTGTGAGTAGCGATTTTGTGGGACTGGCACGGCAGCGACGGCAACGCGACGATCGCTCGGTGCATCAAATCTATGCGTCGGGTTGTAGCGGTGATGTGACCGCTGGTCGTTACAACGATGGGACACCGGAGATTCGTGAGCAATTGATTGAGCGACTTTATCAGGCGATGGTAGAAGCTCGAGTCAATGCCAAGAAAGTTCCATTTGCCGAAGTTAAGCTACGCGCGGTCCCACTGGAGTTGGAATACACGAAAGATCCTAAATTGCAACCTGATGAATTGAGAAAAGAACTTAAGGATAAGTCGTTGCCGGTGGAGAAGAGAATTCTCGCTGCGATGGGATTGGCTTCCGCAGAGCGAGTCGCTGCGAAGCGGGCGATCGATCTTCCGATGATTGATTTCGGTATCACGCGAATGGTTCTCTTTCCCGGAGAATCGTTTGTTGGTTACCAGCATATTGTGCAGGAGTATTCTCCTGATTGCCCCGTAATTCCCGTTGGCTATGGGGAGTGCTGGACTGGTTATCTTCCCACCGAAAGCGCCTTTCGCGATGGCTTTAACGAATCATGGCTATGGGTACCTCCTGGTTCGGAGGATCGTATCCGGGAAGCCTTAAGCAAGCTGTTTGGCAAATAGATCAGATCGTTCTACCTTCACTGTGTTAATAACCAACGAAAATTAGCACAGTGAAGATGGACACTGTTTTACCGATGGTGCGAATGAGTCGTAGGACAACCACATTGATGGTTTATGAAAGCAGGCTTTCTAGCCGTAAAGTTTCTCTGCTTCGTTATGGTTGATGATACGGCAACGGAGTCGCTCGTCGGATAGTTTTTCACCGTTGGGATCGATGTAGACTCGTCCTGTTCGACCTGGTTTCACGCTGAGCACATGGATGTTGAAGATAAAGGAACTGTCGTTTTTCGCTGTGAACCAGTGAACGTTGTCTTTGAGGTCCGTAACGGTCGAATAGGAGCCAGGACCGAAAGTCCGGTCAATGGTTGGGCGGACGATCATGTGCTCCTTGTCATCTTCCAGTCGGTCGTAGTGCCGACCTTGGAAATCACCTTTCAAGATAAGAAAAGCGGTTGCCATATTGTCGTGGCCATGAGGAACAACGGATCGATCTTTGTTGAGGGCAAAGACTTGATGGCCGAAGACTAAGTCGGTGGGGAGTCCCTCCACCTGAGGAAGCACTCCTTGCATACTCGACTCACCTCGCTCTCGGAATTTCGCGTTCTTCATGAGCTTGTCGAAATCAAGGAACTTGAGCGTATCTTGTAAGTCCACCTGACTGAGCAAATGTTCGACTTGCTTTTGCCACTCGAGCGGACCAAGCTTCTTCCCTTTTAGGTCGACGCTCATCGTATTGAGTTCGGCGAGCCATTTCGCGGCAATCGGCTTTACTTCAGCAGCAAATGCGTCGCGTGAAAAAAGAGTATCGAGGAGCGACCAAGTGAGTACTGCAGCGAGCGACTGTTGATGAAAATCGCGGCGAGATAAGTGGCTCATAGATAACCCTCGACAATAAAGGATTAGGTGGGGTGGTAAATGGTGGATTTAGTGTAGCGACCCGCTCGCTTCGTTTCCAACTGAAAAAATAAAATGATCAGGTATGGCGGTATGTTTGCTTGAGTTTTACTTCAAACGCCCATTTTTAGGGTCAACTTCTATGCTGAGGTTTTCGTCCCGGTCGACGTAGAAGACGTAACCGTTGAACATTTCGTCCACAGTTTGCGGTCCGTAGCCAACCCCTTTTTTTGGATCTGGATTGTAGGGGTTAAAGTCGGAGTTATCGAAATGCGCGATCGCTTTGACCTGTGTTCCTTTCGGAAGCAGTTTTGTACCAGGTGCGATTTCATAGCCGAGTTGCCACTCGAAATTGTAGTTGGGAATCTGCAGAAGAATTTCGCTTTGATCGCTGGGGCCATGAGCATAGAAAGTCATATCGCGACCGCGAACATGCATATGGGTAAATAAGCCAAGGAGATCAGCGTTGTGTTTCAATGTCTTCGAAGCTTCGATTTTGAAGGCTGGGTCGTGAGGGGGAATGGTCCAGCCGCGTGGATCAAGAACGAAGTGATAGAGTTGCTTTTTAATGGTCTTCTTTGGGAAGCGAAGACCGACCTGAATGCGGCATTTCTCTTTTTTGCCGGTCGTGGTGTAATGGACTTGCAGGCCGAGTGCTGAGCCTGCGGGTATTTTATAGGCAACGTTGTTGTTGAAGCGGCCTAAGTCCATCGGCTGACCGCCTGGCACATATCCTGTGATAAACGTTTCGTCGCTCGCTCCTGCGCTAGTCGCGTAGGCCATGTTGCAATGATGAACTACGGCTGGATTTTCAGGACGAATCTCAAAAGCTTCGACCCACGTTTCGTTGAAGAAGACGTGCGGCAGTAAGACGTACTTGTAGGGCACGAAGCCGGTTTCGGGAATCGTGTGCTGCTCTAGCATCGTTACGACAAGATCAGGGGTTCCGATCCGCCATTTGTTGTCGACAAACTGTGGCGAGGAGGGCGCATCTTGTGGATCGCCCAGCCCGCGAGGCGAATCGATCCAAGCGAGAATCTTGTCGGATTCCGCTTTAGACAGAGAGCAATCGTTTTGAAAGACACCGTATTGCGAGTTGGCATACCAGGGTGGCATCGTTTGGTCGCGAACGACTTCGCGAATCATTTCGATATTGGAGTTGATATCGTCGAGGGTTTGCAATGCAAAGGGCGTAGCTGCGTTCTCGCGATGACATCCAGCACATTTGTTTTGAATGATTGGAAAGATATCTTTGTAAAATGTTACGGCGGTGTCAGGACTGGGGGTGGATGGTTTTGAAATCACGCAGCCGTCGACGGTGGTTTCAGGAACGGTGACAAGTTTTCCCGCTAGCACCTCATCGAGTGCCGATTGCAGATCGGCTCGTCCCACCGTAGGTCTGGTTCCCCCAAGTCGCAATTGATCATCAAAGCGACCGCGATAACGAATCTGATGTTGCTCGTCAAGAATTACGCATTCCGGTGTGCGGGAGACTCCTAGGGACTGTGCTACCGAGAGATCATAGTCTTTTACAAAATAAAACGGTGCATCGAATTCAATCGCTTGAGCTGCTATGTCTCGAATGGTATCAGACGGACCGACATTAACGCTGACCAGTACGACATCTTTATCGCGATAGTCCGTATAGAGTTGTTTGAGCTTTGGAAAAAGCTTTTTGACAATAGGGCATTGGGTTGTCGTAAAGACAAACACATAAGCTTTCTTTTGTCCGAGATCGGAAAGGTTGCGCGGTAAACTGCGGATGTCCTTGAATCGTAGGGTTTCGATACGTGTTCCGATGGATGTATTTTCGGTCGCTCGGGCAAACTTACAAAATACGCTTAGAAGAATCGAGATCGCAACAGTCAGAGTTTTGCCCTGTGAAAGTGTTGCTTTTAGCATTTCCATTCCTATGCACCTCGTTGTTTTCGACATCACGGCTCTGTCCATCAACGTATTCGCGTGGAGAATCTTTCGTTTCGAACAGAGGCGTGTAATGTGAATGATTGAGCGTCTGATTGGGTTACAGCAGGTTTGC
>JBEGUT010000538.1:0-3639 GCA_041178745.1 Planctomycetota bacterium
GCAAGAACTCATCCTTATCCCAACCTCCATCACGATTTCGATCGACTCCGAAGAACATTCCATCCAGTCGCTCTTTTCGCTTGGCTGGATCACGTGGCAAGGGGACGCCGAAACCAGGATGGCCGATCGGTAATTCAGGGCGAAACGGAAAAGAAAACTTCTCAGTCATCTCATCTCTCTGCAACCGCTGGTCGCCATTGGTATCGAACTGCATCAACGCTTGCCAGTACGGTTCGCGATCGGGTTGCTCGTCGGCCACTCCGCCGATCATTGATGCCGAAGCATAAACATGCTGCTCGTCGACGATTGGGCGAGAAATCGTCTCTCGCGAAAAACCATTGACATACCATTTCTCGTCGCCATTCTCGGTATCGTAACAGCACAGTCGACCGCTCCCTAGAACGATTAAATCCGTTGCATCACCATGCTTCCAAATAGTCGGTGTTGACCAGCCGCTTCGAAAAAAAGGCCTCGGTGTTTCCCAAACCGTTTCCCCATCGTGGCATCGAACAGCCATCACGCGTGATGCGCTCGCGGCGCTCCCTGGCAAGTTATTATCATCATCGATGACCAAAAAGAGTCGATTATCATGAACGATGGGACTGGTCGTAACACCGTAAAGACTTTTCGGAGTGGCCAATCGCCGCTCCCATCTCTTTTCTCCATCGATTCGATAACAGATCAGCCCATAGGAACCAAAGTAGACGTAAACATTTTCCTTGTCCGCCGCAGCCGAACATGCCGCTGGACTATTCATCTCATGGGTTTGCTCCAGCGGGACCTCAGGTAATATCTGCTTCCACGCCACGCTGCCGTCGCTTCGCTTCAGTGCGCATGTTTGTAAACGGCCTTCTTCTAATCCGGTTAGGATCAAAAAATCACCGGCTATAATTGGCGAGGAAATTCCGCTTGGAACAGCACTCATCCACGCTGGTTTGTTCGGATCGATATCCACAGGTGGATGACAATCTTTCGCCACGCCTGACCCATTGGCCCCACGAAATTCATTCCAATCACCTGCCGGAGGTTCGTCGCCGATCAATACACCCACCAAAAAGGCCTGTAAAACACAGACGAATATACCCTTTACAAAAAGTAGTCGCGGACACAATCGAAAATCCCCTGTGGTAACAACACCTTCCATTTAATAATCCCTCAGCTCCGCCTAGGCCAGGATACTCGACGCATTAAATCTGCTAAAATCTAGCTGCTGTAATCTTCCCATAACATCCCCAACCGCAATCTCTTCCGTTATATGCATTCACTCTTCTGCTACTTAAACCGGATTCCCACTTGGCTCTATGTGAGCTGGGCGATTACCTTCTCGACAATCACTTGTGGCTACGCCCAGGAAACGGATCATTCGATCCAGACCTATAAGACCATTCTTTTTTTAGGCAACAGCATTACCTTACACGCTCCAGCACCTAACATCGGATGGAATGCTAATTGGGGCATGGCGGCCAGTTCCGAGGACAAGGATTTCGTACATCAGTTCAGCAAACACATTGAACATCGGCAAAAATCTCGTCCCAAACTTCTCGTTCGAAATATCGCGGACTTCGAACGCAGCTTATCACAGTACGATATTCCTAAACACCTGACCGAATTATTTGCGGACAAGCCCGAACTCATCATCATTGCAATCGGCGAAAATGTTACCGATCTCACGACACCCGAAAAACAAACAGATTTTCGGGATTCCTTTCATAAGCTCTTACAATTCGCGAAGAGCCACTCCAACGCAACCATCATCGTTCGTAGCTGTTTCTGGGCCAACGAAACCAAAGATCGTATTATGCGTGAACAATCGCAAGCTGCCGATATTGTGTTCGTCGAGATCGGTTCCTTGGGCTCCGATCCACGGAATCGCGCAAGCGCTGAGCGAGAATTCACTCATGCTGGCGTCGCCGGTCATCCAGGCGATCGTGGCATGGCTGCGATCGCTGATGCTCTCTGGATGGCGTTACCGAACTCCACTAATGCCCAGTGAATAAGTAAGAGATCAACGCTTGCCCCATCCCAACCGCCCACTGCTTCCAACTCCAGATAGCCGCTACAAAATCCTCGTCACCGACGACGGATCGTACAGCCTCATGGACACAGTTCTAGACGAGTCTTACCACAGCGGATCGGGAGCCGTGGCAGAGTCGTATGTGGTATATCTCCAAAACAGTCGCATCGCTGCCAGACTTCGACATTCTACCGTACTCCCGACTCGTGTCTTCGAATACGGTTTCGGTACTGGTATGAATTTCATCATAACCGCAAGTCTTGCAGCTGCAGAAAAAAAGCCTCTGCTATTCACCTCGTGGGAATATCGCCTACTTCCCAGCGTTGTCTTCCAGCAGTTGCAAATTCCCATGGCGATCATCGCAGCCGAGAAGCTAGACTTGCTTCATGACTGCTCCACTCATGCTCGAGAGATCACCGACGAATTTCTTCGCTTTCGTGTGGATCTCGGCGATACTCCATCGATCGGAAAACATCGTTTCCAATACACCGACGACATTGTTCTTGAACTGAATATCGGAGATGCAACAACCATCTCGTCATCCCCACTACAAAACACCTACCACTCAATCTACTTCGATGCATTCAGCCCTAAAACCAACCCAGACCTTTGGACTGAACCAGTCATTCGCACCGCCTTTGAGTTGCTGGAGAACAACGGCACCCTCGTAACCTATTGCGTCAATAGCATCGTAAGAAAGCTTGTCGCGCAATGCGGTTTTACCGTAACCAAGGAACCTGGTCCCATCGGTGGAAAACGTGAAGTTCTCGTAGCTCTAAAAAATCCGGATCGATAATCTATATTTGCGACATTTCTTTGCTGCATTCCTATCTCCCTTGAAATCTAGCCAATCCAATTCGACTTCTTTGGCGAATTCCGTTAACCTTTGCATTTAGTTCCCATGGTTCGAAAAGTCGCACCTCGACGATCGCAATCTACTCAAACGTCTCCCGCCTACACTCACGAGTATTCCCCACTATGGTCATCACAACTCTTGATTGGAATCAACCAGGCAAGCAGCAGTCGTTTCTTCGCGTTCCCTACTCACATAATCTCGGTGGATGGGCCAATGTGATGATTCCCATCACCACAGTAGCCCCTGAACACGGAAGACAAAGAAAGGGACCTGTAGTACTCTTGCTCGGTGGTAATCATGGTGATGAATACCAAGGTCAAATCGCCGCGATGAAACTTGCTCGCGAACTGACGCCATCAATGGTCAACGGTCGCATCATCATCATTCCTTCGCTGAACTTTCCCGCCGCACGCGCCGCGACTAGACTCTCACCACTCGACGGCATGAATATGAATCGTGCTTTCCCTGGTGATCCCAACGGATCCGTTACCAGCCAAATCGCGCATTACCTGACCAACACTCTCTTCCCGATGAGCGACGTTGTTATCGATATTCACTCGGGAGGACGCAGCATGGAATTTCTTCCCTGCGCTCACATGCACGTTGTACCCGATCGCCAGCAGCGTCAGCGAATGCTCAAGGCGATGCTTGCTTGGAACACCGACTTCGCTTTTCTTTACACCGATATCGCAGGCCATGGTCTGCTTCCGGTGGAAGCTGAAAATCAAGGAAAGACGGTCGTCACAACTGAACTTGGTGGTGGTGAAGC
>JBEGUT010000539.1:0-3632 GCA_041178745.1 Planctomycetota bacterium
CGGCAGCTTGAGCGGTGTCCGATTAGGTCGTCGCGAAATGCTGCGTCAGTCTTCGATAGGCTTTGGTTACTTGGCAGCTGCGGCTTTGCTCGGTGAGGCTTCCAAGAGGACAGCTTGTGGCGGTGAAGGGTTTGAGTCGGCGCTTTTAGCAAAACCCTCTCATTTTCCATCCAAAGCAAAGCGAGCCATCTTTCTGTTCATGAAAGGTGGGCCATCACATCTGGATACTTTCGACTACAAACCTCAGTTGCAGAAGGACGATGGGAAAGAGTTGCCCTTTGCGAAACCTCGTGTGCAGTTCGCAAAGACTGGTAAGCTTTTAGGTTCCCCTTGGAAATTCTCGCGGCATGGTCAGTCTGGCTCGTATGTGAGCGAGTTGTTTCCGAACGTAGCCAAGCATGTTGATGATCTCTGCTTTATTCACTCGTTGCATGGTACCAATGCGGCTCATGGTGGAGCGCTGCTGAAGTTGCATACTGGCAGCGACGCGTTTGTGCGTCCCAGTCTTGGGGCTTGGGTTTCCTATGGCTTGGGAACCGAGAATAGTGACTTGCCTGGTTTTGTAACGATTTGCCCCACGTTAGCGCACGGTGGAGTGAATAATTGGGGAAGTGCTTTTCTGCCTGCGATTTATCAAGGGACTCCATTGGGTAACGCCAGTATGCCATCGGATCAGGCGCAGGTGCGTTACATCCAAAGCGCTACGGGTGTTCCTAGGCAGACGCAGCGCGAGCAACTGGATCTACTGCGCGAGTTGCATCAACAGAAATTGCAGAGTGGTGTTGTTGATGATGTATTGGAGAGTAGGCTGGCATCGATGGAGTTAGCGTTCCGTATGCAAGCCGAGATGCCGATGGCCGAAGATCTTCAGCAGGAGTCCGAAGCGACTCATCGTCTTTACGGTCTCGATGACAAGATGACCGCGAATTTCGGTCGACAATGTCTGTTGGCACGGAGATTGATCGAGCGAGGTGTGCGGTATGTGCAGGTGACCCACAGTGACGCGTTCGTGCAATGGGATCAGCATTCGGACTTGAAAAAAGGTCATGAAAAGAACGCTAAAGAAGTGGATTTGCCGATCGCTGGATTGCTGACCGATTTAAAGCAACGCGGTTTGCTCGATGATACGCTAGTGATTTGGAGTGGAGAATTTGGACGCACTCCAGTAGCCGAAGGTACGAATGGCCGCGATCACAATCCGGAAGGCTTCACCGTTTGGTTCGCTGGTGGTGGAGTTAAAGGAGGCTTTCATTTCGGCAGCACGGACGAGTACGGATACTACGCTGCTGAAAACAAAGTGCATCTGCATGACTTCCATGCGACGATCTTAGCGCTGCTGGGGCTGGATCATGAGAAGCTAACATATCGCTATGCTGGTCGCGATTTTCGTTTGACCGATGTGCATGGCGAAGTGGCTTGGGATATTTTCGCTTAGGGCGCTGAGAGTTGATGGCGTCGATCTGCATAAAAGCGAAAGTTGCGAAACCTGCATGCATTTCTGTGCAGAGGTTTCGCAAGCGATCGCTGTTAACTAGTTTTTTCTTTTGAGTGTGTGGGGCGCGATGATCGCGATAACTACATCTCATGTTAGGTGTATTTGATGTACACCGTTTTGCGACGCAGGTAATGTTCAAGTCCGTACTTTCCATCGTCACCACCGATACCTGATTGTTTCCAACCGGTGTGATAGCCATGGATAGATTCGCCAGGACCACGATTGATATAGAGTTCACCCACTTCCATATCACGCACGGCTTTCATGATTCGGTTCATATCATTGGTGTAGAGATAAGCAGCCAAGCCGTAATGCGAATCATTGGCATAAGCGAGGGCTTCTTCAAAGTCATCGAATGGCATGACGGGAACAACGGGGCCAAAGATTTCTTGGTGCATGATCGCCATGTCTTGGCGAACGCCGGTAAGGACGGTGGGTTGGTACCAATATCCTTTGGCAAAGTCACCGGAGCGTTGAACGATGTCGCCGCCGACGGCAACCTGAGCACCTTGAGCGATCGCTTCATTCACCGTGCGTTGAACTTTATCGAGTTCGATGCGGTTGACCTTGGGTCCGATTTGAGTTCCTTCGGCGAGTGGGTTGCCGACACGAATCTGTTTGACTTTATTGACGAGCTTGTCGATGAATTGATCAGCGACGCGGCGATGAACGTAGGTTCTTTCGTTGGCAATGCAGATTTGTCCGCAGTTGAGGAATCGAGAGAAGATCGCGGTATCGACAGCGGCATCGACATCGCAGTCATCCATGACAATGAAAGGTGCCTTGCCACCCATTTCCAAAGAGACGAAGGTGACATTTTCAGCGGCTACCGAAGCGATTCGTTTTCCGGTGGGAACGCTACCGGTGAAGCTGATGACGTCGGCAATCGGGCTTCTTACCAACGTTTCTCCAACCGTTTCGCCGGTACCGGTTACCACATTGCATACACCTGGAGGAAGACCAGCTTGCTGGGCCAGTTTCATCAGCTCCAGGGCTGTGATTGGGGTGTCTTCGTGAGGCTTTAGGACTAGCGAGCAACCGGCGATGAGTGCTGGAGCGATTTTGCGAATCGCAACCGCCAAAGGAAAGTTCCAGGCGATGATGCCGACAGCGACGCCGGCTGGTTGTGGAACGATCCAGAGTTGTTCATTCGGTTTATCTGGTGCGCAGATATCGCCCTCGATACGTCGGTCGAATTCTGCGTAGTAGCGAAACCAGCTATTGCCGAAATCAACTTCACCATACGCTTCTTTGAGTGGCTTGCCCACTTCGAGCGAGAGGAGTTTAGCGAAGTGATCGCGGTTTTGATCGACAAGATCGGCCCATTTGCGAAGTACTTTTCCACGTTCGACGCCTGTGAGTCTTCCCCAGCTTTTTTGTGCTGTTTTGGCTGTAGCTAATGCTTGATGGACTTGTTCTTCGGTTGCAGCGGGGACCGTCGCAATGACTTGTTCGGTCGCGGGGTCGAGTACTTCGAGTTTATTTGGGGAAGTGACCCATTGGCCATTGATGAACATAGCGTAATCTTGCATGGTGAGAGGGCTCCGAGGTAAAGGATAGTAAATCGAGCGACGGCTTCTTGGCGTCGGAGGAGAATCATTGATTTAAGCGTTAACTTAACGATCGATCGGCTATCTGCAAACCAACCCGATTGAAATCTCTGTTAGGATCGAGGAAAACTAGGGTGAGTTATTGATCCATGTACCAGGGAGGTTGCAGGATGGGACCCAACATTTCCGAAGAGAAGCGATATACGATTCAGCGTGCGCAGGCGATCTATGACAGCTCGTTGAGGCAGGAATTGGATCCGAGTTACAGCGGGAAGTATGTATCGATCGAACCCGATTCGGGCGATTACTTCTTAGGTGAAAGTATTTTTCACGCGATTGATGCAGCATTAACGAAATATCCAAAGCGGTTGATTCATACGATCCGAATTGGCGAGCAACGATCGACGATGGCTTAGATGCGTTTCGTTAGATCGATGGCATCTTAAGCTTTAGCAGCGAGTAATTCACCTTTACCTACAGGTACTGTGCAGGTGGTGAAGGTGCTGTCGCGGTTAACATCTGCCACGAATGATGCCATTTCTTCGGGATGCGAAGTGGCATTGTCGACGATAAGTAGTCCACCGCTG
>JBEGUT010000540.1:0-3625 GCA_041178745.1 Planctomycetota bacterium
GGTGTGTATGACGATCCAATAGCTGTTGAGCAGGAGTATTTACCGCGCGGAGACCATAAGAGAGCAGGTGGATTTGTTTCGCGACGATATTTGCAGGTTTTGGAATCTGACCAAGCATCTTATGGGAAGCTTGGCAGCGGACGATTGCAGTTGGCCAATGAAATCGTACGGCCCAATAATCCTTTGACGGCGCGGGTGTATGTCAATCGCGTGTGGAATTGGCTGTTCGGTGAGGGATTAGTACGGAGCGTAGATAATTTTGGTCGCATGGGCTTGCAGCCTGACAATCCGGAGCTGCTTGATTTGTTAGCTAAAGAGTTCGTAGCAAACGGTTGGTCTACAAAAAAACTTATACGTGCGATGGTTTTATCGCGGACCTGGAGGAGGTCGGTTGAGCCGACATCGTCGGCAATGGCAATGGATTCCAGCAACTTGTTTTGGTCGCATGCTATGGTGCGCAGGATCGACGCAGAGTCGATTCGCGACACGATGTTGAAAGTTTCCGGTGCACTGCGTCGTCCTGATCGTGGAGTGGGAACTCGTAACTATTATCGCATGGTCCTTGAGCCCAATAAGCAGTCACCGCCTGGGCCACTTGATGGTGATGGTAGACGGTCGTTGTACCTGGAAGTCCGCAGGAATTTCCCGAATGATTTCCTGTTGAGTTTTGACTTTCCTCGCCCCGTTGCCCCAGTGGGAAAAAGAAGTTCGACGATTGTACCTGCGCAGAGTCTCACGCTTCTCAATGATCCCTTTGTCGTTTCTCAGGCTAAGCGTTGGGCCGAGTTTGTGATCCGGGAGCATACCGATGCACCAGCTCGCATTCGAGCAGTTTATTTATCTCTACTGAATCGCGAGCCGAATGACGAGGAGCTAAGCCATGTTTTGAATTTCATCGATGAAGTCAAGAGTTCCGAAGGAGAGTTGGCTGCCTGGTCGGCTTTTACGCACTCGATGTTCAATTTGAAAGAAGCGATTTTTCTGAGGTAATTATGAATCTCGCATTGAGTCGTCGAGAATGGTTGACTAGATCTGCCAATGGATTTGGCATGCTGGCCCTAGCGACGCTACTGGCTGAGCACTCCCCTGCCCTTCCCGCTACTGGTACAGATGGTGGATTGCAAAGTGGTACCCATCATTCAGCTAAAATCAAAAATGTGATTTTTCTTTTTATGGATGGTGGCCCTTCTCAGGTTGATACCTTTGATCCAAAACCGTTGTTGGCAAAGGAGCATGGTAAGCCTTTTCCAAAGTCGATCGACGCGACTCAGTTTGATCAAAACGGAAGCACGTTTTCGAGCCCTTTTCGTTTCTCTCCGCGAGGGCGTTCGGGGCTGATGATCAGCGAGATTTTTCCTCATCTATCTAAGCATGCCGACGATCTTTGCCTTATTCGGTCGATGAAGGGCGAATTTGCGGAGCACTCCCAAGCTTGTATGTATTTGCACAGCGGTCATCCATTGCAGGGACGCCCATCGCTTGGCTCTTGGGTCGGATATGGCTTGGGTAGTGATAATAAAGAATTGCCAGGCTTCGTGATTATCAACGGTGGGATGTTGCCCATCGGTGGGCCTGAAAACTTCTCAAATACTTTTCTTCCAGCGGATTATCAGGGAACCTTTCTGGATGCTTTTAGCGGTGCTGAAACGGTTCAGAATGTGGCTCCTGCACGGTCGAAGTCGGTGCAGAAGAAGATGCTCGACTTTATTCGCTCTGGCGATGAAGGGTTTTTAAAGCAGAGATCCAGCATCGAGAAGAGCGTCGATAGTGGAGTAGAAGCGGCGATACGTAATTACGAGACCGCTAGTGCAATGCAATTAGCGGTACCTGAGTTGGCCGACCTAAGCAGTGAGAGTGAAGCTACGCATCGACTTTATGGTACGGATGCCAAAGATCCGTTGCTTGCTCAATATGCAAGGGAATGCCTACTTGCACGCAGGCTCGTTGAGCGGGGTGTTCGTTTTGTAGAAGTGACCTGCGTAAAAGGTATTCGTTTCATTGCACCATGGGATGATCATGAGAATATCGATACGGGGCACCGCAAGAATGCGTATGTCGTAGATCAGCCGATCGCTGCCTTGATCGAAGATCTAAAAGCTCGAGGTTTGTTCGAATCGACGCTGCTTGTGTTTGCCGGCGAATTCGGAAGAACTCCATTCGCCCAGAGAAGCCAGGGACGCGATCACAATCCGCAAGGTTTCACGATCTGGTTAGCGGGGGGAGGAGTGCGAGGTGGCTATGCTCATGGCGCAACGGACGAGTTCGGTTACCGGGCTGTAGAAAATGTGGTAACGATGCACGATTTGCATGCGACGATTTTATATTTACTGGGAATAGATCATGAAAGACTGACCTTTCGATGGGGAGGGAGAGATTTCAGGCTTACCGATATTTATGGGAATGTGGTGCGTGAATGTTTGACGGTATGAACCGTCAATGAGTGACAGCTGACTTCAGCAGCCTTACCAAAGTTCAGTAAGATATTGCGGCTGTATGATACGCAATCGCATAAGTAGTCGGCAATGATCAAAGGCTTCGCGACGAAAATAGTCTTATGCTCTAACGACAAGGGAGTGGATCATGCGTCATTTGCATTTTGAGCAACATCGAACGGATCGTATTGGATGGTTGAGAGCTGCCGTTCTAGGGGCAAATGATGGTCTGGTATCAACGGCAAGTTTGGTCGTGGGAGTAGCAGCTGCAAAAGCAGCATCTAGCGACATACTGGTCGCTGGTGTTGCAGGACTTGTGGCAGGTGCAATGTCGATGGCGGCTGGAGAGTATGTCTCCGTAAGTTCTCAAGCCGATACAGAGCAAGCCGATCTGAACCGTGAGAAGCAGGAGCTGGCTAGTAACCCCGAGTTTGAAGAGAACGAACTGACAGAGATCTACGTGAAGCGCGGATTGGATGAGGAACTCGCTAGAAAGGTAGCCGTCAAGCTGATGGCTGGTGAAGCACTAGCTATCCATGCGCGTGAAGAATTAGGACTTTCGGAGAAAAATACTGCGAAACCAGTTGAAGCCGCATTTGCTTCCGCGGCGACATTCGCCTTGGGTGCTGCCCTACCGTTACTGATGGTTCTGGTGGTTCCCGGTGCCTACCTCATTCCTGTTATCATTGGGGCTTCGTTGGTACTTTTAGCGTTGCTAGGTGGGGTCGGGGCGTATGCTGGGGGTGCGCCGGTTGTCAAAGCAGCAGCCCGTGTCACGTTTTGGGGTGCTCTGGCGATGGCGTTAACGGCAGGAGCCGGGATGCTATTTGGAGCAGCAGGTTGATGTGCAAGCGTACCAGCTTGAACGACCATAACTACCAATCCGCATGGCTCGAACTTAGCAAGGTTGACGGACGGAGGGAAGCGCAGATGCTTATTGCTTCGCTGCATTCGTTGGTCGAGATAAAATCTGGATGTTGCCTTTGATTCCCAAGTCGGTATTACGAACAGAGTGTGTTACAAGGCCGAGGTCGTTTTCGATTTGATCCCATGTGGGGATTTCTTGTTCGCTAATACCAGGAATCAAGGTCTTGGTGATTACCAAAGCGGGAAGATCATCGCTCTCGTACTCCCGTTTCGATTTGCTCTTTTCGGGTAGACGCGCCCAGCTGCGTTTCAGCCAAGAGGATAAA
>JBEGUT010000541.1:0-3613 GCA_041178745.1 Planctomycetota bacterium
GCAAAAAACAGATCGCTCTCAACTCTTCTTCGATTTCCTGCCGCATCGACATCCTCGGCCCAAATAAAATACGAGATCAATTGATCAGGCTTGGCTTGCAGATTCTCCAATGGTAACAGATGACTAACATCCACTTTCTTACTCGCGTTTGCATCTGTCGCTAGCGGTACCTCCACCGGCTCATTTCCGTCGATCGAATAGGCGAGCCCTATGTTTTGAACACCGAAATCATCTCGAAGATTCGCACCGATATTGACCTCCTCAAGTGGTGAGACCCTCAGATCGCTCGCCTTAACCAACTTAATCGACGGTGGTTGATTGGGAGTAACTTTCGCAATCAATTCTTCCTCCAGCTTATTCATCCGTCCTTCAGCATCTTTCAGCCGAAGCTTCCACTTCTCAGATTCGACGGGCATCACCTCGACCGTTATCGTATTGGGACTATCAGGCGAAGCCACCATCGCAACTTCCACTCCTTTGGAGTCTACCAATACGGCCTCAGCCACCGCCTTATTGAGATGCACTATCCAAGTAATCTTGGTTCCTTCCGGAACACTAACTCGCCTTGTATCTTCAATCGTTTTCTCTGGCGTTCCCACATAACTTGGCATAACAATCTTAGCATCACTACGCATCATCCTTGGATATTCAAAGATTTTAATGCGATAAGTTGGACTCTCTTCTCCATCGTAGGCGATTCGATAAATTGTCTCAGCGGAAACGGACAACAGAACGCCACCGAAAATCGGATCCTTTAAGTTCCGTTTCAAATTCTGAGTCTGCAGGTTGCCACCATCGACTTTTTGAAACATGAGATTTGCTTGATTGGGAGGATCAGCAAATCGTGCGGTAACAACGACATTGGATCCTTTCTCAATCTCGATATCTCCCGGCTCAACCTGCATGGTTCCTTTCGATAACTCGACCGTAGCTAACGTTTCAGACGCTTTCTCACGCCCCTGGGATTTCCAGAATACATTGCCCCAAACGATTAACATCACGGTAAATGCCAAGCATTGGGCAAACCAGATTGAACGGATTTTCCACAGCTGCAGTGTTTCTCGCCAATCCTGAGCACGAGCATGAACCAATGTCTCTCGCAATAAAGAAAGCTGAAAAAAGTCCGATGGCGACTCATCTTTCTGCTGCGTTCTCTCGACAATCGTGATCAGTCGTTGATTCAATGTTGGATACACACTCTCGATGCGTTTAGCGATCCAGTAGTTATTGCGAAAAGAGTACTTGGAAATCGCGAATGAAATACCAACCGTAAACACTACCGAAACGAGGAACCCGACAAACCACGCTATGAAAGTTCCAGATTGGATGGTTGTCGCTAAGGCGCATAAGCCAGCGAGGGCCAGTGCAGCCCAGAATAGAATCAGCAAACATGCGAAGCGTCTTGATCGGAAACGATTAGCAACCTGCTTCAACTGCCGCTCAAGTACTTTTTCCATTACGCAGCTCCCTGCTTCAAAATGGTTGGGGCGTTCCGAGATACGAAACTGCTCCAGAGCGTTTCAGCGGCAATAAACAGTACCGCTGCGATAATACACCAACGCCACACCTGCTGTTGTTTTTCAAGTTCTGCGTTTCGCATCTGACGCCGGTCCTCCAAGACCTTGGCTCCGGTCGGCAAGGGACCTAGCGTTAACCCCAGTTGCTCCAACCGATCAGTGTTCATCTTTCCCAGCTCAAATTCTTTGGCTGGAACATTCACTGCGAGACCAGATTTTTCTTCCCCAAACTGCAATTGATATACACCAGGCTGAGTCAATCTGGCGCTCGCGCCGCTGGTCTCAACCGAAACTGGTTGCCCGACAGGATCAACCAGTTTTCGATCTCTCATGGCTATTTCATCCAAGGACTGACCAACCAACAAATCTTTTGGGGCGGATACTTCAGGCGTACTGCTTCTAAACATCCCAACCATCAAGGGAACGAACTTCGTCGACAAAGCGAGCTGACTTTCCATCGGCTGCCAGCCAGCGGTGAGTAGCCAGCACTTTCCCTGCCCAATATGCAGCTCCAAGAAGCCAGGCGTACCATCGTCATAAACAACTAGCTCCTGGTATTCAGCACCATCGCCGATCTTCAGTTTTCGGTGCTTCCAAAACTTTACCTTGGTGAAATCATTGAACCGTGGATCGGCAAGCGGCAAAAAGAGAGGATGCTGGAAATCGATTTTTCCCCACATCGAGTAATCCTTAACCACCGCTTCACCAACTTCGATACCCGTCGTTCCTATTAGCTCGCCCAGAGCAAGCACAAGCGATTCGGTAGTCTGCGGTTTGTCCGCAGATAGTGGTTCATCTAAGGCAACGACAGCATGCCCTCCTTCGGAAATATATTTTCGAAGTTCTTTCGCAACAGATGCCTGCAATGAATGGTCGGCAACAACTAAAGAAATGTCATTAGGACTCAATTGTAATTCTGTCTGATCAGTCGGTATCTCCTTGAACATCACCTCAAGAGATGTCGACCCGAGCGGAATACGCTGGAGAAAATAACCAAGTTGTTCTTCTGGTTTCCGCTTTCCATTTTGCAGAATCATGACGTTGGTAAGTCGCTTATTAGGAACCGCGAAGTAGACTCGGTTATCGCAAGCCTCTTGATCCCCCAGCAATTCAACCATCATGGTCTCTGGCGGTATCTCTTTAAGTTCAATGACTCGCGATTCTCCCGGATTAACCTGATAGGGAGCCTCTAGTGTTTTTATGATTTGTTCTTTCGAATCCTTATAACAAAGCTGAAACTGGGTCGTGCTGCTTTCGGCAGAATTACGAAGTATCACTCGCAACGACAAATCGGATTCCTGTTCCGCATTCTCCCCACCCAACCTAGTCATGGTTGCATTATTCTCTGTAGCACCTTTGACAACTTGAGGTATCACGCGGACTTGCTTAGGCCACTGGTATTCTTCGAGTCGATTGAGACTTGAGCCATTACTTAAATCCGTAATCAACACTATCTCACCACCAATCGTATCGGTCGGATTTTGCTCGTTGACCACCCCCTTCAAGGTTTCTGCTGCGACCGTCAGCGCTTGTCCAATATCCGTGGACTCCCAGGTAGGCGAAAGTTTTCCTACAGCGTTTACGAGGCTAGCAGTGCGATCTGTCGCGGGAAGATCCTTGATCGCTTCGAAGGAGAGAACGGGGCGAATGCTAGAGTCGTATTGATAAACGGCAACTAGATCCTGTGGCTCTGCTTCGCGAATCGCTTGGTCAATCATTTTCTGAGCAGCTGGCCAGACGCCCTCACGACGCATGCTAGCGCTCGTGTCCACCAAAATCATCCGCTGCTTTCCTACTGTTCCCAAATCCGTCAACGAACTGCTTCGCACAAAGGGACGCATGAAGGCAAAAGCAATCGCCATCAATGCTAAGGCCCGCATCAAAAGCAGGAACCACTGATCCAATCGACTCCGTTTAGCCAGCCTTGGTGGTGAAGGTGATAGAAACATCAGCGAGCTGAATATTTTTTCGCCTCTCGGCTTCCGCTGGATCAAATGAAACAATATCGGCAAGCCGATGGTCAATGCTGCGAGTAGATAGAGTGGCGCTAAGAAGCTCATGATGAAGTTCGCCTCCCTACGACCGATCGATATCTA
>JBEGUT010000542.1:0-3612 GCA_041178745.1 Planctomycetota bacterium
GACACGAGCGGCGAAGCGGATGGCGCGATCGTCGCTACCGACATTGGCTAGAGCGAGTTTGATTGCCTCAGGGTCTTGGTAGCCGTGATATTTTTCGAGCTGATGTCGTAAATCTCGAGCTTTAGCGGCTTCAGGAGTATCGAGCGGTTGAGCGGCTACTGTGGATTCGGTGCCCGTATATCGAACGCGATATAAGGCTGACTGCGTCTTTCGTCCACCGATGGCGAAATAGAGATTTCCATCAGGATGTACGACAAGGTCGGTGACGGGAAGTGGCGAAGCGGAGATGAATGGTTCGGCTGTGCCTTGATAGGTTGCGCCAAAGGGTTGCATTTTGACGGCATAGATAACACCGTAGCTCCAATCGCTAATTAGGAGAGCTTGTTGATATTTGGCAGGGAACTTTGCACCGGTACCGAAAGTGATGCCCGTGGGAGAGCCGGGGCCTATGTTGGCTACAGCGCCGAAACTGTCGGCATAGTATTCAGGCCATTTGCCTGTACCGTTGCGCCAACCGAATTCCGCACCGCTGATCACATGGTTGACTCGAGTTGGTCGATACCAGGGGGTTCCTACGTCCCATTCCATGTCAGCATCGTAGGTCATCAGTTCACCCAGGGGGTTGAAGGCGATGTCGTATTCATTTCGAAAGCCGGTTGCAATCAACTCAACATTGGATCCATCGGGATCCATTCGAGCAACGAAGCCACCTGGAGCCAAGCGATCTTTCATGAATCCGCGTGCATCGGGCATACGTCCGACCAAGTGATCTTCCGACCAATTTCTCGGGACCATGGATCGATCGATTTTCACTGGGATATCGGATTGATTTCCAGCGCAGAAATAAAGTTTCCCATCTGGGCCTGGGATGATCGCATGCTGTCCGTGCTCGCCACCACCTTTTGTCGGGACAAGCATCTTGATGCTGTCGTACTGATCGTCATCGTTGGTATCTTTCAGCTGATAGAGTCCGGGGCCATCTGGAGCTTGGCCATTAACGTGGATGTAGAGGCTGTCGGCGAAGCATAGGAGTCCTTGGGCCATACCGATATTGATATCGAGTTGTTCGACCTGAACCTTATTTTCTGTTGGGCCGTTTTGATTGAGCGTGACGCGATAGAGTTTGCCGTATTGATCGGAAGTGATGAGTCGTCCTTTGGGATCGACGCATAGGCAGACCCAAGAGCCTTGCTGTTCCATTGGCACTTCATAAAGTAGCTCGACTTCGAAACCTTCTGGCTTACGAATAGCTTCGATCGGAGTGGCTCTGAGTTGGGCGAATGATGTCGAAGAAAGACCTAGTAACGCGACAGCGAAAGCTGAGAGGCGACTAGCCCAGATCGCTCGTGAAAGTTGCAATGGCGAAAAGGCACGCATGCTAAATGCTCCGTACGTTTTGATAACTGGAGAGATTGTGATCGTGAAAGGAATTCAAGGAGGGGGAGGATCCCGCGGAGAGCTTATTCTAATTTAAAGATTTCGAGAGGGGTATAGTGTTGAAATCTTAAGTTGTCTGATGGATCTGGGCCTGAAACGTTGTTTTTTTAGAGTTGCGACGCTTTCTAAGGTTCGAAATAGGATGCTGTGTTAGAGCTGTTATGTCGTGAAGCGGTTGAGGCGGAGGCTGACCATTTTAGAGAAACGAATCTCAGCCATCGTTTTAGGTTTTAAGAAATGAATGAGCAGTGAGTAGGGGAGCGGATCGAGAAGATTTTCCTTATTTCGTGATGGTTACCACTTAAGTTCAATGCGATGTTCGGCTTTTTTTGTAGGCAGGATGATGACGACGTTTTGACGCTCTTCGTTGATTTGAATTGAAGCTGCGGGTGGTTCTTCACCATCGATTAGAACTTCTTTGGGTTTGCGGCATCGATTTAGCAAAAGAGAGGCGGGTAGGTTGCTACGAGCTTCCAGAGTAATAGTGTTGAGGTTGTCTTGGAGAATTGTGATTGAGCCGGGGAAGTGCGCGATGATGCCGGTCGCTGGAAGGACTTCGCACTGGTAGCTTGGAAGAACGCCAAGCAGAGGTAAGGCGAGAGGTTGGAGTGTAGCTGGATTAATATCGGATGGATTGCGAACTTGGACGGTCAGTTCGAAGGAGTCGGGAAGTAATCCGCGGTAGGGGTGATCGTTGGGATACAGTTGCTGAATTGCAGAGAGGGTAATACCGTCGGCTAACTTTTTCCAGGGGCCTGAGGGATCATGCTTTTGTAATTCGCGCAGAGCATCGGCGTAAACCAATCCACACCATTGTACGGGAAGCCCGATCCATACTGGAGCGATCCATTGAGTTGCGCCATAGACGGCGATGGTTGAGTAAAGTCCGATGGGTTGATCTGTAGGGGGAGTCAGGTAGATGAAGGGAACGCCTGTTAAAGCCCACTGTTTAGCTCGCTGCAACATTGAGGGGTCTCGAGTCAATGCGAATGCTAGAGCGTAAGCGTGAGTGAGATGGGCAGAGGCGAGAATATCGGGAGTATGCAAAGGAATTTCCCAAGTTTGAGCTCCGCGTGGAACAGTGTGATCCCATCGATCTAGCCAGCGCACAGTTTCGATGGCTTTTGTGAGTTGCTCGGGATCACCTGCGAACATTGCTGCTCTAAGAATCTGAATGACACGCTGAGCGGCGATACCATTGGAATCTTTTGAGTAGTGAGTGACACTGTAGTCGATACCGTTGGCGGGTGGCTGATATCTAGCAATGTTGGTTGCATCAAAGGGATCCATGAGCCGGTCGGTATGATCACGAGTTGCTTCTAGGGCGTCATGAATGCGACTCGGATAAAGGGCGGCGGTAGGCCATTTCAGATGACCGATGTGAGAATGATAGGAAGATGCAGCTGGAATTAGATCTGCCGCTTTTTGACTAACGGTGAGGAGGCGATTTTCCTGAATTGGATCGATAGATTTAGCTTTGGCAAGCCATTCCATCATGACTGCAGCATCTAGGGCTGGATGAGCGGAGAAAGTTGGGCCGATAGCATGCTGAAAATTTAGTTCATTCCGAATGGGGGTATCGAGCCAAGCGGCGGCGGTCAGGGCGGAATAGTCTTCTAGAGATGGTTGGGGAGGTACTGGAGGGACTCCGTTTTCATCGATCCAGTTTTCTATAGCAGCGGTGATACATTCGGCATGACCGGCTGCGATGGTAGCGGTAACAGTGATCGATTGACCGGGTTCTAAACGATAAGGACGAAATGGTAGGACTTCGCCATCGACTCGCAATTGTACCGAGGCTCCCGGAGCGATAAGTGCCATCGCGTGCGCTTTAGACTGAAAGATGCGATCGGGCGAGTCAAATAAGGCAGCAACTTGATTATTGCGTTGCCATTGAAGCGAGAGCCAGGTGTTCTGGTTCTGTATAGCCATCAGTGGAATCGTGATTTTGTGTGAAAGGGGTACACGGCGATCTGAAGCTGGACCTCTAAGGTCGGCAGTCGAACTACTTGGCTCGTTTTCAAGATACTCCAGTCCTGGAAAGATGGCTTGTTGTTTGGTGGTGTTATAGGTCTCAAAGCCTGGTAGAAGTACAAGTAAAGGAGCAAAAAGAATTTCTTTTGGATCTGACACAGTAAGTATTGTGGAAACCTCAACTCGATTCACTTCAGGTTT
>JBEGUT010000543.1:0-3611 GCA_041178745.1 Planctomycetota bacterium
ACGGTGGGGGTAGCTTCTTGGCCGTGTGAATCGGAGGCTAGAGGTAGGAAAAAGGGGAAAACAACAGGAATCAACCACCAACGCATTGCTTATCTCCTGACCGTAATACGTATTCAAGGACCAATTTTCCGAGGTCCAATTATTTCATGTTGAATGGGGCAGAGCACGAGGAGGATGAGTTAGATTTTGCTAAGGATCTCCCGCCGCTTGCCTAGTGCATTGTAGGCTTTACTGCTTGCCGGGGGCAATTGTTTCAGTCGCCATCGCCCTCTATTGGGCAAATTGTTGCTGCCAATAGTTCGGTCGGGAGGAGTTTTGTTGGCAAGATGGATTGATCGATAAAATTGGTAGGTAAGTGTACAGGGACTGGGGGGCCTCGGAAATGACAAGCTACCTGTTTGCTTGGCTTTGCAGGGTTTTAAAGGATACCGAATGTTTTCAGAAGATTTGATGACCTGATTGGGGCCATGGAGGCAAGTTCGCCTATTTCGGACAGCAAACCAGTTCACTCGTTTCACATCCCAAAAGGGGATCGGCGAAAATGACGAACTTTACACTTCCAGGCTGAAGCCTGATGAACCGAACAGTTGAGGTGAGCCGGACGAGGTATATCCACCGAGTGTCGCCGAGGAGTTAGCGGTCGAAGGTGTTGGTGCGTATGATGGTCCAGTTAAGGATCCTAGTGTGTTATTGGCTTCGTTGCGACAGAAAAGCTGCCACGTTTCACGTTCGATCTCGAGGATGCTGCGAAGGTCGGCGAGCATTTTCGCATCGCGCGACTTCTCTGTCTTGGTGAGCAGATTGATCATAAAGATATAGATATCGGAAACGCTATTGCTCAGCGGCATTTCGCGATCGGTAACACCACTAAGAAGTTCGGTGAGGATGTCACGGATTCGTAGCAACCACTGGTCGGCGATTAAGTGATCACCATTTTTCCATAATTGATCTACAAGCCCACAAAGTGAGTAAGCTTTGTCGATCAGCAAGTAACGCAGTTTCGCTGGTGATGCGGATAGAACTTCTTGCTCTAAGTAAGGATTGTCAATATAGCCATTGGACATAATTTACAGCCGATTGTCTTGAGAGAAGTTCACTAGGAAAAAGGACTTTTTCTAGTTACTTGTCTTTAGAAGGTTACTTAGGTTCGAAACGGTGCTTGAGTTCTTCTGAATCTTAGAGATCGACTCTTCCATCTTATAAAATTGATTCAAAAGTCGTTCTCGCTGTTTGCTCAATCTTGCATTTAGCGATTCGATCCGCGCGCTGTTCTGTTCGACTTGGCTTTGCAGCGTCTGGCTCTTGGTCAGCAATAGGCTGTTACCGGTTCCCGATAGCCTGTCGATAGCTTTCTTTGCACGTGCTGAAAAGCCCACATTCTCTTTGCCAAAGAATTCCTTGACCGCATCAGGATCTTCATTCATTCGCGCGCGGAAGCGTGTCTTGTCGACCTGTAGCTTTCCCTGGTCATCTAGGCTGATGCCGAGTTCGGCCGGGGATTTAAACTTTCCTGGTACGCTTCCACGGCCACTAAAGAGCTCACCGAAAGTTTGTTGAATACGCAGGACTTCAACGCTACCAAAAAGTAATCCTGTCGCTTTGGTCGTAGAGTCGTAGGAGGCGACCGCCTTAATACGCTCCGAAACCTTATTGTATTGGGTAACCAGTAGATCGAGTGATTTCTCGATACCTGAAGAGTCGTCGGTGACAGAAATTTCCACGGGTGAAGTGGAGGCATCTTTAATCGTAAGGTTAATCCCTGAAATCGTATCGTTGAAATTGTTGGTGCTTGAATTGATAAGAACGCCTGACGTTGAGCTGGTTGCTCCAGCAGAGATCAAGGCATCTTGAGCCTGTGATGTTTCCGAAAAACTCATTCCACCAACGCTGCTTTCAATCTGAAAGCGGCTTTGAAGACCAGTAGATTTCGAATTGATAACGAGCCTTGATCCTGCTGCACCGAGCGACAGGGTGTTAGCGCTTAACGGCGAACCATCCTGGTTGATTTTGGTAAGCACATCAGCAATTTTATCGGTGCTGGTGACGGCAATGCGGATCGTTTGCGATCCATCGATCACTTTGACCGTTTGACTGTTGATCGTTTTTGAAACGCTGGTTCCACGGATTCGCAAATCTGCCGCAGTGGTATTACTACCCGTGTCGGAGATTGTCATCGAGCCTGAGCCATTTGCCGTATCTACGATTTCGATACCATCGCCGTGAGTGTTAATTCGAGCTTCGACACCGATCGACAAATCATTGATCGCCGAGATCACATCTCCAACGGTTTTAGCGTTCAAGGAAGCTAAGTTCACGGCGCTTCGTTGGCCCGTGGAATCCGTTATCGAAAAGGATCCAAGACGAACGCCACGACCCTGGTTCAATGAAGTGAGTAAAGTATTTTTTGTCACCCACTGCAGATCCAAGGATCCTGAGTTGACTGTCGTGTTATTGGAATTCAATTCAATCCCGAGTTTCTCAGCAGTGTCGGTGGCATCGCCATTAGCGATGATAAAGTTCGAAACGCTTTGACCGGTCGTATCCCGCAAAACAATTCCGTTTCGCGATGAATTCAACACAGCTGTAACACCTACTGCGGCATCATTGATCTTCGCAAGCACCTCGCCAACCGTTTCTGCAGTTGATAGGTCGATGTTCGCTGATGCGCCAGAACGATCTGTGATGGAAAGTATCCCGAGTGCGCCGAGTCCCTCCCCTCCACGTAAAGACGAAAGCAAAGGACTATCCAGACCTGAGAGCAAGCGATTGCCGCTCAAGGAGGTGCCAGCTGTCGTGCTTTCAAGACCAAGCTTTTCTGCAACGTTTCCGCTGCTCAGATCGGCAATGGTCAAGCTACCGCCGCCACCAGTAGTATCCGTGATTTGTAGTCGATCGCCGTCAGCGGCGATGGCTACGGTGAATTTACCAGTGCCGGCTGTATTCAATGCAGAGATCAATTCGCCCACAGTTGCCGTGCTTGGATTCAGCGTCAAGTTAACATCAACTTGAGAACCATCTTTTAGAGTTACACGAAAATCATTGCCATCTTGAAACTGTAGTCCCCGTCCATCTAAGAGACGATTGAGCTTGGTGGAACTGGTGATCTTTTGGATGTCTGATCCCTGAGCAGATGCGGATGCTGTATTGATGCCAAGCAACCCAAGGCTCGATGCTGTGGTGCCGGTTCCCACTTCCTCAACTTTGAGGTTGGAAGTGGATTGGCCTGTGAGATCTTTCAGGACAATCTTGTCGCCATCAAGGCTCGCGTTAACGCGGATTTTGTCCGACGAATTGATTGTTTGCAAAACATCTTTCATATCCATTGCGAATCGTAGATCGATATCGGCTGCTGCACCGCTTCGGTCCGTGATACGCACAAGGCCTCTCTCGATACCATTACCACCATTGAGTTGATCGAGAGCGGTGGAGCTATCGAGAAAACCTCCAGACCTCACTACGATTTCTCCGGAGCCAATCGCCTGATCAGCAGCCGGCAGCGTCGAACTGGTAAGTTGCTGGGTCTGAGAAAGACGAATACTTGTGAGTCGAGTCTTACCGACAGCCGGTGTCCCGGAGGAAGATGCCGTCATGATGTCAGACTTGGAAGAGCT
>JBEGUT010000544.1:0-3603 GCA_041178745.1 Planctomycetota bacterium
AGTA
The DNA here is from genome assembly GCA_041178745.1 of Planctomycetota bacterium. Lineage (GTDB taxonomy): Bacteria > Planctomycetota > Planctomycetia > Pirellulales > Pirellulaceae > JAFLCP01. The sequence goes on from JBEGUT010000544.1 coordinate 5, forward strand.
AAATTGTCACTCGCTTGCCGGAATACTCAATGTACGCATGGTCATGTGAAACGGTTTACTTCGAGGCTCAAGATGCATCCGGAAATCCGGTACCAGGTCCATCTCCATCGGCATTTTCTTTCTCGGCAGCTACGAATCTCAAATTTTATGCAGAACATGACTGGCAATGTACGACGCCTTTGACTTCGTCATTTTCATTCAATTACCTGCAAGTCTCCAAAAGTTTCCGAGTCCGGTACGAAGCATCTGGCACTCCTGGACAAAGTACATCCGTGAATATCGCACCGACACTTTCTCCCACTCCTAGCTTCACAATCGACGCCGCCAACGTCAGTTTCATCCACCCAGGTGTGACTGCGAAAATCAAATATGACGGACCCAACATGGGTGCGGTCGGGAACTGTGTCGATTTTAGGATTTGGCTGACAGATTCGAATGGTCGAATCAGCCCGCGTCCGACACCCACAAACGTTTCCATCACCTTCGCTTCGATGCCCTCAGGGGCGACATCTCCGACCGTTTACTCCAACTGCTTCGACCCAGCGAACCGAGCAGCTATGCCTGGTCCTACTCCTAGCGTCACTCTCGCTTCTGGCCAAACTGTTCTTGGCAACCTTGCGTTCATTCCGACTGCACCTGGCTCCTACACCGTTCAATTAACAGCTCCAGGCACTTCGTTGATATCAACACCAGTCACGATCACCGTGAACACGATTTCAAATGGCGGCGCAGTGGACATTTGGCAGGGCAACCCAGCTCAATGGGCAATCCACAAACCCTCATTCACTGGCCCCGTCTTCGCGTCTGTTTCTGATGGAAACGGCGGATGGTATGTCGGAGGAAATTTCAGCAACTTCAGAGGCTCGGGAAAATCTCACCTTGTGCACATTTTGCCAAATGGGGAAGTGGATCCTGGCTTTGGGCCCAATCCTAATGGCCCGGTACACAAACTATTGCTAGATGGGTCCCAACTTTATGTCGGAGGTGCCTTTACCTCAATCAACGGACAGGCGAGGGGCGGCTTAGCGGCGGTATTGGCGAGCACGGGGGCATCTAGTGAATTCAACGGGCAACTCACCACGACCGTCAGCGGAGCTCAGGTGAATGTGAATGCGCTAGCTAAAATCAGCGACAAACTCGTCGTCGCCGGAAACTTCACATCAGTGGGCGGGCAAACTCGATCACAGCTCGCAGCGTTCGATGTTTCGTACGATTCCGCAACCAACACCTACTCGCACACTCTTTCTAACTGGTCTCCCAACCCCAATGGCCAGGTGTATGCACTCGCTGCGAACGGAACGCACCTCTATGTCGGGGGAGCCTTCACGTCGGTGTTGGGGCAGACTTGGCCATATTTCGCAGCGTTCGATGTTTCGCACAACTCTACGACCAACACATACTCGCTCAGTCTTTCCGGCTGGTTTACCAGCCCCGATAATGGGCCGGTGTATGCACTCGCTGCGAACGGAACGCACCTCTATGTCGGGGGAGCCTTCACCACCGTCGGCGGATCATCTCACCGTTACTTGGCGCGGTACAATACAGGCACCAATCCGCCAACTTTACAATCAGACTTACCCTCGATTGGAGCCATTACAGGTGGATCCGTCACAGCCCTGGCGCTGGATGGAAACAAACTCTACATCGGCGGCTCCTTTAGCCAAATTGCTTCATTTCCTCGCAGCGGACTCGCAGCAATCAACATAATTGAAACCCCAACTTTAGATTCATGGGCACCGAAAATCACCGGCTCCAACCTCCTCGTCCGAACACTCGCTCCATCATCGTCGGGCATGATATTCGTGGGTGGTGTTTTTCAGAGCTTAGGCGGACCATAATTCAGACATGAGCGGAGGCACTCATTCGGTCGACAAATCAAGAAGATGATACGACCAAAGGGAGCTCAAAGTGATTTATTGCGCACTGGGGCCTTCTTTTTGGCGACTCGGAATCGTCAAGTTCTGATTTTAGGCGCGCCGCTTCTCGGTGCGCCTTGTTTTTTCTTGCAGTCCAGGTCCCGAATTTCTATCCTTCGTCCTCCAACGTCAGGATCGAATCGCCACTGACTCCGTTCCTCACGGGGCAAAGTCATGGTTTCGCTTCAGGCGTCGGGACACGTAACAATCCGGGCAGAAAAAGCCTCGGATGTATCATCAGGAGAGTCACATATGGGGTCATTTGAACTCATCGCCCAGCACGGTGAACACGAGCAGGTTGTCTTTTGCCATAATAAAGACGTTGGTTTGAAAGCTATCATCGCTATCCACAATACCGCTCTTGGCCCTGCACTCGGTGGCACTCGGATGTGGAATTATAAAAACGAAGAAGAAGCCCTGATCGACGTCCTTCGCCTCTCGAAAGGCATGACCTTCAAGGCTGCTTGCTCGGGCTTGAACCTCGGTGGCGGCAAAGCTGTGATCATTGGCGATCCGAAGACTCAAAAAAGCGAGGCTTTGTTCCGCGCTTTCGGTCGCTTCGTGAACTCATTGAACGGCCGCTACATCACAGCTGAAGATGTTGGAACAACAGTTCGTGAAATGGAATATGTGTTCATGGAAACGCCATGGGTCACAGGTATTCCAAAAGCATTCGGCGGATCTGGCGACCCAAGCCCTTATACGGCGCATGGCGTTCTGATGGGTGTTAAAGCGTCTGTTAAAGAAAAAATGGACCAAGATAGCCTTAAAGGCGTTCGGGTTGCTGTGCAAGGACTCGGCAACGTCGGTTATCACCTAGTTGAATACCTGGCGAAAGAACAGGCCGTCATCACGGTGACTGACATCGATGCAGAAAAGTGCAAAAAGGTCGCAAGTCAGTTTGGCGCAAAAGCCGTTTCACCAGATGAAATCATCTCTCAAGAAGTTGACGTTTTCTCGCCTTGCGCCTTGGGAGCGGTCATCAACGACCAGTCCATCACAAAGCTCAAATCAAAGATCGTCTGCGGCGGCGCGAATAACCAGCTCGCAGAGAGCCGCCATGGCGATATGCTGCGGGAAATGGGCATTCTCTATGCACCTGACTATGTCACCAACGCAGGCGGCTTGATGAACGTGTTTGTCGAGCTCGAAGGCTATTCTCCAGATCGCGCTCTCGACAAGACAGTGCAAGTTTATGACAACTTGATGCAGGTGTTTGCAATTGCGAAACGCGACGGTATCGGCACGCATGTAGCGGCAGATCGTATGGCTGAAGAGCGAATTGCCCTGATCGGCAAACTAAAGCAATCGCATCAAGGATTCTCATCGCGGCCATTCTCAACCCTCCGCGAAGTCAAAAATCGCTAATGATTCCAACCCAGGGCCAGCGAAAGCTGGCCCTTTTTCTTTGACATTTGAAAATGCCATGAGGAACATACTTCTCGACCAGAGAGCAGAGGAGCTTCATGGAAAAAAGCACGACGTCCAACGAAAACGTTCCTAACAAATCTCAAACATCGAATCGTTCTGCGATTGAAGCAGAGATCAATGCGCTTCCTGCTCCGGTTTCGAGCGGCTGGCATTGGTTAGAATCGAACATTAAACTGGTCACAGCTCTCGCGGTGATTGTGCTTCTTGGAGCCGCCAGCTATTTAGGCATGCAGTTCCTCTCCAAACGGCAAG
>JBEGUT010000545.1:0-3599 GCA_041178745.1 Planctomycetota bacterium
ACCGGTAAGAGCGTGTGCTTGAATGCGATCATCTGTTCTATTCTCATGACGCGCCGACCAGATGAAGTGCGTATGTTAATGATCGACCCGAAGATGGTTGAACTCAGTGGATATGGAAGACTTCCACATTTAATGCACCCGGTCGTGACAGACATGCGCAAAGCTGAGGCGATCCTGGCTTGGGCTGTTGATAAGATGGAAGAGCGTTACGCGCTTCTCGCTCGCGCTGGTGTGCGTCATATCACCAGTTATAACCAACTGGATCGCCAGGAACTGCTGGATCGTCTTCGACCAGAGAACGATGAAGAAGCTAAAGCTATTCCGGATCATTTACCCTTCATTGTCATCGTAGCGGACGAAATCGCCGACTTGATGATGACGGCTGGTAAGGAAGTTGAACAACACATTATTCGATTGGCTCAAAAGAGCCGTGCGGTGGGAATTCACTTGATACTCGCAACTCAAAAACCGACGGTCGATGTTATCACTGGCTTGATTAAAAGTAACTTGCCCGCTCGAATTGCGTTCCAAGTCGCGAGCCGCGTCGATAGCCGCGTGGTACTCGATGAGATGGGCGCAGATAAATTGCTCGGTAATGGAGATATGTTGTTCTTATGGCCGGGCACCAGCAACCTGCTGCGTGGTCAGGGAACTTACGTCAGCGACGATGAAATCAATCGCGTCGTCGATCACTGCGGTACCGGGGAACAGAACTTTGTCTCCGAATTGGTCAATTTGAAAGTGACCGACAATGCTGAAGGTGAACCAGTTAAACCAGGAGCGCTTCGCAAACGGGATGATCTCTACGAAGCCGCGATCGATGTAGTGATTCGCGAAGGCCGAGGAAGCGTCAGCTTGTTGCAACGTGCATTGGGTATCGGTTATGGACGTGCGGCTCGGTTGATCGACTTCATGGCCGAGGATGGAATCGTGGGTGACTATAACGGATCTCAGGCACGCGAAGTGGTGATTTCCATTTCGGACTGGGAAGCGATGCGTTCCGGAGGCTCCTCGCAGGATGGAGGCAACAATGCTTCTTCCGGCTCGCCTCCGGCCAAACGACGCAACAAGATTCGCCGTGAAGAAGGATGGGACAACGAAGGCTCCGGCGATCCGCCTCCTACCTCGTCGCTTCAATACATTCCCCCAGACTCAGAGGACGAGGAGGGGCTCTGGGATGAGGAGCAAGAGGATTCCGACGAGTCCGATAACTACCCTTCACCCAATTCCGGACGCTATCACTGAGCGGTCCGAAAATTTCGAATCGGCTTTCCTTCTAAGCCCGCTCAATCAGGCGGGCTTAGCCCTTTTTAGAAGCTTGCTCCCCTCCTACAATTTACGGTACTTCCCAACCTTTATCCCCCACCGTTTACACGAGCGATTGTGATGCATCTTTTTCTGAAGTCTGTACGACCAGGTAAATTTAATTTCCTCTACCGATTTCTAACTGCCAAGACATTTGCCCTTGTTCCCCTAGTTTGCTGCATGAGCGAAGTCTGTTTCGCTTTTCAGGAATCAAAGCCCGAGACATCGCAGACGGAGGCGATTGACCCAGCCAAAGCATCGCAGTTGGAAGGCAAGCTTCTTTCCCAATCGCGACAACTAACCTTCGAAGGAAAGAGGGCAGGGGAGGGATACTTCAGTGCCGATGGAACGAAGATTGTTTTTCAAAGCGAACGTGATCCAGCGAACCCATTCTTTCAAATCTACTTGATGGATCGGGAGACTGGCGATGTAGAAAAAATTTCGCCTGGCCAAGGCAAAACAACCTGTGCTTGGATCCATCCCGATGGGAATCGAGTGATGTATGGTTCCACACAATTCGATCCTGATGCTGTTAAGAAGCAAAAGGATGAACTTGAGTTTCGAGCTTCAGGTCAAGAACGCCGCTATAGCTGGGACTATGACCCAACATACGATCTCGTTGAATTCGATCGTACCAGCAAACAATACAAACAACTGACTTCGGAAAAAGGTTACGACGCCGAAGGCAGTTATTCACCTGACGGCAAACTGATTGTCTTTGCGTCCAATCGTCGAGCCTACACAGAAGACTTCAGCGCGAAAGAAAAAGAACTCTTTGCCATTGACCCTGCTTCCGCAATCGATCTGTACCTGATGAATGCAGATGGCACCAACGTGAAACGTTTGACCGATACGATTGGCTATGACGGCGGCCCATTCTTCTCACCAGATGGTAAACGTATTTGCTGGAGACGCTTCGCTGAGAACGGTGCGACGGCGGAGATCTATTCGATGTCCATCCAAGGAGATGACGTCAAGCGGTTGACCAATCTCGGTGCGATGAGTTGGGCACCGTACTATCATCCATCCCAAAAGTACCTCATCTTTGCGACCAACCGCCATGGCTTTGCTAATTTCGAACTTTACATGGTTGATGCCGATGGCCGTAAGGAACCGGTTCGTGTTACTTATACCGAAGGCTTTGATGGTCTTCCCGTTTTCACTCCCGATGGAAACACGTTGGTTTGGACAACCAATCGTGGCAGCAACAAACAGTCACAACTCTTCACCGCGACCTGGAACCATGAAGCAGCCCTGAACTCGCTGGGTATTTCAGCCGATGAAGCAGAATCCGTTGACACAAAAGATGCTGTCGAGGCTGCGAATGACACGGCGTCGCGATCTGCGTCCGGCTATCAAGCCAGCGATGTCGGTAGGCACGTCGACTTTCTTTGCCGACCTGAACTTGGTGGTCGTCTGACCGGTACCGAAGGGGAGAAGAAAGCCACCGCCTACGTGGCTGCCTATCTCGAAAGCCTTGGCCTTAAACCGGCTGGCAAAGATGGTACGTGGTACGAAGAGTTCCCTTTTACCGCAGGTATCAATCTGGGCGAAAAGAATCGCTTGCAAGACAACAAACAGGCCTTTGAGTTAAGTAAGAAATGGCGCCCACTTTCGTTTTCCAAGACGGGCGATTTTCCTGAAGGCGATGTTGTCTTCGCTGGATACGGAATCGTTGCTCCCGCCGTTGACGGTCATGACGAGTACGACTCCTACGTTCATTTGGACGTCGAAAACAAATGGGTTGTTGTCTTCAGGCAAATGCCACAAGATATCACGCCTGAAAAACGTCAGCACTTCGCCCGCTTTAGTTCATTGCGATTCAAAGCTATGGCCGCTCGTGATCGCGGTGCACTTGGATTGATTGTGGTCAGCGGCCCTACCAGTGGTGTGCGAGAGCAATTGGTCAAGCTTGAACTCGATGGTGCCTTGTCCGGATCCAGTCTCGCTGTTATCAGTGTGACCGATGATGTTGTTGAGTCTTGGTTCCAGGCCAACGAAGCCAAACTCGCGGAAGTTCAGAAGGGTCTAGACAACGGAGAACCTGCATTAGGTTTCCCATTGGAAGGGGTCAAACTCTCTGCAACGATTGATATTCAGCAAGTGAAAAAAGAAGGGAGAAATGTCCTGGGTTGGCTAAGAGCGGGTGAAACTCCAACGTCGGAAGCGATCATCATCGGTGCTCACATTGACCATCTAGGTAAGGGTGAAGGCGGCTCAAGCTTGGCTAACGAGAATGAACAAGGTGGTACTCATCGCGGTGCCGACGACAATGCTTCCGGTGTTGCCGGCAT
>JBEGUT010000546.1:0-3595 GCA_041178745.1 Planctomycetota bacterium
GGTTACTTTTCTGGGAATATTTGCCAACCCTACTGCCGGAAGGGGTTTGGCTCGATTGCGGAACCCATGAATTCCGGCAATAATCTTATGCTTTTACAAGCCGCGCCCGTGGCGTACCCCGGGAACCTCCCGACCCTTTTAGCTTGGTGGTTTCTCGACCCCGCAAAACCCTTGCCGGGTCAAGCTCTTTGGGACCAGGTATCCAGTGTGCCTCTGCGAGCGCCACTGAAAAACTACGCCTGGACTTTGCCGGCTACTTCCCGCTGCCCTAGCCACTGAATCAAAACCACTGATTTGCGGCTTGCTCGGAACTAGATCTATCGGCGATCGAAACAAACATTATCACCACCGGGGCAACATGCAAGAGAAACTTCTCTACCAAGGTATTACATTCGATGACGTCCTATTGGAACCTCGTTACAGCGAAGTCATGCCCGCTGAAGTCGATGTCAGTTCGCAACTAACTAAAAACATCCAACTGAAGATACCATTGCTATCTTCTCCGATGGACACGGTCACCGAAAGTGAAATGGCGATTGCCCTCGCCAAACTCGGTGGCCTGGGTGTGATCCACAAGAACATGCCTGTTGAAGCTCAGACCGAAGAAGTAACGAAGGTCAAACGAAGCGCCAACGGGATCATCGTTGACCCTGTTACCCTCACTCCACAAGACAACATGTCACGCGCCCGCGACGTGATGAACCAACAGAACGTCTCCGGCATTCCGATTGTGGATAACGGGGGCAAACTGGTGGGAATACTAACAAAGCGGGACTTGCGGTTTCTAGAGAAGAGCGAACAACCCATTTCGGAGGTTATGACCCGCGAAAACCTAGTGACAGCAACCGGGACTGTGACGCTTGAGCAAGCTGAGAAGATTTTAACGGCTAAAAAGGTAGAGAAACTTCTTCTGGTTGACGATTCCTACAAACTGACGGGAATGATTACCATTCGCGACATCGACATGATGAAACGTTATCCCAATGCTTGCAAAGATGGGACAGGACGTTTGCGAGTCGGAGCAGCGATTGGAGTTTTCGATCTCGACCGAGCAGCGGAGCTGATCGGTAAGGGCGTGGATGTCTTAGTGGTCGACAGTGCCCACGGACATTCAGCCAATGTGATCGAAACGGTCAAAGCCCTCAAGAAGCGTTGGTCGATCGATGTGATTGCTGGCAATATCGCCACCGAAGAAGGTTGTCGAGATTTAATCAAAGCGGGAGCTGATGCCGTCAAAGTGGGTATCGGGCCTGGTTCGATTTGTACGACACGAGTTATTTCGGGTGTTGGTGTTCCACAGATCACAGCGGTCTATCGCGCAGCTCAAGCAGCATCGGGGTCAGGTGTACCAGTTATCGCTGACGGCGGAATACGCTTCAGTGGTGACATCACCAAAGCGATCGCTGCGGGAGCGCATAGCTGCATGATCGGTGGTCTGTTTGCAGGTCTCGCAGAAAGTCCGGGTCGAACTATTCTTTATCAGGGACGAACCTTTAAGGCGTACCGTGGTATGGGTTCGATCGGGGCGATGGCGAAAGGCTCAAGCGAACGGTATCGCCAGTCGGGGCAGGATAACCTTGCCAAATTGGTACCCGAAGGAGTTGAAGGCCGAGTTCCGTTTAAGGGACCCTTGGCAGACTTTGTGTATCAGTTGGTGGGTGGCCTGCGAGCCGGCATGGGTTATTGCGGCGCAAGAACGATTGAACAACTGCGTAAGGAAGCGCGGTTTATCCAAGTATCGGTCGCGAGCGTCAAAGAGAACCATCCACATGACATCGCCATTACGCAAGAAGCTCCTAACTACAGCCCGGAATGAATTAGCCCATAGTGATTTAAACTACGGTGAGCTAACTCAAGAGGGAGTTGGTTCTGTTACTGACAATCGGCCTGTTGGTCGATTGCGACGAAAGGGCAAGCAGCGCGCAAGTCTGCTTCGGCGTGCTCTCTGCTACGCGTTTCTAACCGCCGCTCCTGCCAACTTGCTGGTAGAACCGACCGTTGCTTTCGCTCAAGAAGCGACGGTTTCGGCCGCAGAACTGCCAAACGCGCCCGTCAATCCATTTCGCAATTCGGCTACAAACAGATCTGGAAACATTTCCAGCCGATCCTTTGAAGCCGCTGAATCACCCCTTCGCCCACGCCAATTTTTGGGTGGCAATGATTCAGCAGCGAATATGCGACCAATGGAACCCACTTCAGGCCAAGGGACTACGCCGGGTGTCGCGCTGCGTTGGCGAACCAGTTCGAAAGTATCCACCACCACAGCGCAAGGTTCGCTTAAGCCAACGACCAACAATGTATTGAGACCAAGCTCTCGCATGCCTGCAACCGATGCAGTTCCACAGAATCCCAATGGAAACATTACTTCCTCGGGAAGACGCATCTCGACCAACGGAAGTTTACACAACGAAAATACTTCTCAAGATACAGTCGTTGAAAACACTCCTTGGAGAGCGCATGGACCGAGCTCAGCAACTGTAAGTTCGGCAAGCAATACCTCGCGACAACGAGAGAATTCCAGAGTGGTCTCGGCAAGTTATCAAGATCCAGCCGCCGCTGCGCCGGAGGCCACCATCAATCCACCAGGAACCATTCAGCCTCCATCCACTTCGCCAGCGACCGGTACAGCACCACCGGTGCTTCCAACTTTGCCTCCAAACGCAGCTGCCTCAGACTCACCGACCACTCCAGGCAACGCGAATGTTCCTCCATTGCTGGACCCATTTGGAGATCGTGCGAAAACAAAACAACCCAGTAGCACGGTGCCGGGTTCAGATCCGCTCGCATCGCCCGAACCTGCTCCTGCTCCAACTCCGGGATCGCTTCCAGCGTTTCCACCTACGATCCCTCCGGCGAACAATCCTGCAACGCCGGATGGTATCGCACCACCTGCGGACGCTTCAGCGCCTTCGGATTCGGTACCACCCAAGGAATTACCCAACACCACTCCTCCTGCGTTGATGCCATCAGAACCGCAAGATGCGACGCCGATGCCGAGTAACGAAAATGCCGATGTGAATGCCACAGATGAGAAGAATGCGGCCGAGATGCAAGAGAACAACTCCGAGGAAAAGCGGGAAATCTCGGCGAGTGACCGTGACGATGTGCTGAGTATCCCACCACAGACGGCTCCTGAAGGTTACTCCTGTGATGAAATCCGCGCTCGTTTAAAAACCGATACCCTCGACAAAATCGAACTCGATGTTACTCCACGATTCGGTCGTGGATCCAAAGCACCTGAAGCGATGGAACAAATGCGAGATGAATTCGTTGCCTCAGCTCCAGTGCGAACCTGGCGTGATCGTTCCGGACGAGTTCTCGCCCAAGGTAAACTGAAAGATTGGCGGCGAAATCGCGCTATATTGGATGTGAAAGGTCGCGAAGTAAGTTTTCTGGTAAGTGATCTCAGTGACACTGATGCCGCCTATGTCGCCGATTCATGGGGCGTACCGCATCTATGCGGATTGGAACAAGATGATTTTAAGTCGCGACAATTTTCACCGATCACGATGACATGGAAAGCATCGGAGTTGATGCACAAGCCACTTTATTTCGAAGAGGTCGCACTGGAACGTTATGGTCACACTGCGGGTCC
>JBEGUT010000547.1:0-3592 GCA_041178745.1 Planctomycetota bacterium
GTGCGATGAATCTACCCGAACTACTTCAATTTGACGAAGACCGTTTTCGAAAGCTATTTCGTCGCACTCCTTTTTGGAGATCGAAACGTCGTGGCTTAATCCGAAATGCGGCGATTGTTGCCGGCAACCAAAAAGCAACAATATGCATTCCCTATCTGGTACAACTGCTTCAAGACAAAGAGGAATTGATTCGCGCTGCATCAGTGTGGGCATTACTCCAAATGTCAAACTCCGAAGTAACCCAACACTTACAGCGATTGTCCCTAACAGAGTCTCACCCGCTGGTTCTAGAGGAACTTCGCTTCCTTCAAGATACCAACTAATCGAAAATAAGCGGATCGTTTTATTACTACGCTGCCACCGGTAACAAACTCCCATGAAAAATATTTATCTATTACTTTCGATCGTTGGACTGATCATGCCAATGATTTGCTTTGGCATACATTTTACAAGTCGTCCAGAGCAGGCGTGGCAGGAATTCTTCGCAGCCCCCTTTGCCACCTGGGTCATCGCCGGCTTCTCTTGGGACTTGCTAATCAGCGCTACAACCATCACGATCTGGATGGCATCCGAAGCAAAACGTTTGAAGATATCAGGATTCTATTGGCATTTTGCCTTTATCTTTTTGGTAGGAATTTGCTTCGCTCTTCCGACCTTTCTCTACCGACGTGAACTCTACTTATCCAAGCTAAAACAAGAATAAGGATTCGCCGCAACATCGCTTCCGTCCCCTTGGTCTAGCCGATATCGATCGATATATTTTAATTATGCGACTTATTACCTTTACCGATGTTGGATTTACCTGGCGGAAACCTGCCATTCTCGATAACGTCCAGCTTGCTATCGATTCGGGCGAACGCATTGGCCTCCTAGGACGCAACGGTACCGGCAAATCGACTCTCCTAAAACTCATTGCGGGCGAAATCCAGCCCGATCATGGTACGGTGCGATTTGCGAATAAGTTGCGAGTGACACGCTTGATTCAAGAAGTCCCCGATGACCTTGGCGGCACCATAGAACAAGTGATACGAGGTGGGTGGCCAAGCGTTTCCGAAACCTCCTTGGATCGACAAGACGATGAGGCAACCGAGTCGGCATCCTGGCTACTAGACGCAGCCATGGATCGCACTCTCACGCGAATGCAACTCGATGGTTCACTTCCCTTCGCTTCCCTATCTGCGGGAATGAAACGCCGAACGTTGCTTGGTCGCGCCATCCTCTCGCAGCCGGACCTACTTCTACTCGATGAACCCACCAACCATCTCGATATCGATTCGATATTATGGCTGGAAGATTTCCTTAAAGGCTACTCCGGTGCGTACGTATTCGTGACGCACGATCGTGCATTTTTGCGTGCCCTTGCTTCTCGTATCCTCGAAATCGATCGCGGACGACTGCTCGACTGGGAGTGCGACTACACGACCTTTCTCAAACGCAAAGCGGAAGTCTTGGCCGCCGAAGAAAAACAGGAAGCTTTGTTCGACAAGAAACTCGCACAGGAAGAAGTTTGGATCCGCAAGGGGATCGAAGCTCGAAGGACGCGCAATGAAGGGCGAGTCCGAGCCCTCGAAGACATGCGTCGCCAGAAGGCTGATCGACGCAAACGTGTTGGCGATGTGAAAATGCAGGCCACTACACTCGAAAGATCTGGGCAACTTGTCCTCCAGATGGAAGACGTTTCTTTCACTTACGGACAACGCTCCATCATCAAAAACTTTTCAACACTGATTACTCGTGGAGACAAAATCGGCATAGTAGGTCCTAATGGAGCTGGCAAAAGTACTCTCATCAAAATCATGCTGGGACAACTTCAACCTACCAGTGGAAAAATTCGAATCGGTACAAAGCTGGAAACACTTTACTTCGATCAATTGCGAGAACAAATTGACGGAGAGCAGTCGGTCGCAGACAACGTTTCCGATGGAGGAGATCAGGTTGTTGTCGGTGGAAAGCCTAGACATATCTACGGATACTTACAGGACTTTTTATTCACTCCCGAACGCGCTCGTCAACCGGCAAAACTTCTTTCAGGCGGTGAACGCAATCGCTTGCTCCTCGCGAGACTCTTCAAACGCCCTTCGAACCTCCTCATCCTCGACGAACCCACGAATGATCTTGATGAAGAAACACTCGAATTGCTTGAGGAAATTGTTTCCAACTATGAAGGAACTTTGCTGCTGGTAAGCCATGACCGAGAATTTCTCAACAATGTCGTCACAAGTGTTATCGCTTTAGATGGCAATGGTAATGTTCACGAGTATGGGGGTGGCTATGACGACTATGTTCGCCAACGGAGCCGTCACACTGAAACTGAAAGCACTTCATCATCTACTTCATCTGCGAGCAATAACTCTAAATCCTCTCCGACTTCCAGCACCGCGACATCAGCCAAAGCAGCCAAGGCAAAACTCAGCTTCAAAGAACAACGCGAACTAGAAGCAATCCCGACCAAGATCGAACAAGCTGAAGTAGAGCGTGAGAAGATTCATCTCGACATGGCTTCACCAGATTTCTATCAACAGGAATCTTCGCGTATATCTACGACGGTCGCTCGCCTTGCAACTCTCGATGAAGAATTGGCTCAGCTTTACAGTCGTTGGGAAGAGTTAGAATCTCGAAATCAGTAAGAGCTTAAAATCACTCTGAGGATTGAGCCGAGATTGTTAGCAGAGCCGAAACATTTCTCGGTTCTATGAAATGCAGGTCATCTAAAATCCGCTACCTTCTGGAAATCTACCTCTGAATGCGATAATCTTCGAAGGTCTATAGATTGACTTTAGATTTTATCCCTCCACATTTTCACTCCCTCAAGAGGTTCTCTCCATGAAAAAGCTTACCCTCCGGTTATCCATCGTACTCCTTGGACTGATAACCACGCCACTTCTCGCGCAAGCACCCGCTGCTACCAACACAAATCTGCCAAAAGCGATTATTGATGGGGAAGGACCAGGCTGGAGAACGCTAGGCAAAGATGACTTTGTGAATGTGAATACCGCCGAAGATACATGGAGTTGGCCCAATGGAGAAATCCATTGCACTGGAAAACCCGTCGGTGTGATTCGTAGCGTTAAACCTGTTAAGAATTTAGAGATCGTTGTTCAGTGGCGACACCTTAAAGATGGTGGTAACTCAGGTGTCTTTTTGTGGGCTCCTAAGGAGTCACTCGACTCGATGAAGCCCGGGCAACTTCCAATGGGTATCGAAGTCCAAGTTCTCGATCTTGGCTACACCGAACTGTATCGTAAACAAACCGGTAAAGCTCCAGACTGGTTTACCACTCACGGTGACGTATTTCCAACCGGCAGTGCTAAGATGACACCGTTTCCTCCCGTGGCCCCAGGTGGCTCACGTAGCTTCCCTCGCAAAAATCTAAGCCTTGGTGTTGGACAATGGAATCACTACTACATTCGAGCCATCAATGGCGAAGTACGTCTATGGGTCAACGGAGAAGAAGTTTCTGGAGGAACCGGTTGTTCACCTGCGGAAGGTTATCTATGCCTTGAGTCGGAAGGATCGCCCGTCGAATTCAAAAACCTTCGTATACGTGAACTCCCATGAAGATTATAATTTGATCTTAGAATCGTAAGATAAT
>JBEGUT010000548.1:0-3591 GCA_041178745.1 Planctomycetota bacterium
TTTTCCGTGGTAGCGTTGTGTGGGACATTTTGTGCGATTTGGGCGCAGAACACTCGCAGAAACGCGATCCTATGGTTTATTAGCGGTGCATCGCTTAACATCCTAGCACTACCATTTGTGTTGTATTTCAATTGGCGAGATAGGTCGCTGCAACCGACTTCTCCGAAAGAACAGTGCTGAAATTCCAGAGTCGATTCAAATCGAAACAATAGAGTTCGTCGTAGCGTGATCGTTAAGGCTGATATTATCTACCAGTTCTGATTGATTCGGAGATCGATCAAGGCCCAGCTACCAAATCGGAAGAGCAAAGGTTTAAGATGAACCGCTTGCTCTTCGTAACCTGGCTGGAACAAGCTGCGAAAAGCAACCATGTAAATCATTTCAATACGCTCCATCTGCAGTCGGTCTAGGACTGCTTTGGGGCACGAGAAGTGAAATTGCTGCTCATGGGCATCAGCTGACATAGGAAACGGATTGCAGAGAAGTTAACTAATCAATCAACGCACTTATACCTACCGACGACTTCATGGCGAATAATTTCTTCTCCGTCTTTAACCGCTCCGCCAATGGTCTACGGCATCTACGGTCGCTGCTCCGTCGCGCTCCCTCCGTGCCTACAACCACAGGCTCCGCTCTGGCTGGACTCAAAAGGCTCCGCCTACTTGGGGATTCCGGAGGAACTCAGGGCAACGCGTAAGCCGTAGTAGCTGAACCAACGCGACGGGTTGATCCAGTACCGGTCCGCCGACCGGCAATACGCGGCCCCGATGAGCCAACTGCCGCCACGGATCACGCGTCCCGAGCCCTCCCGTGGTCCAACGGGATCGCTGACTGCAGCCTTGGGATATTCACCGTACCCGTCGCTGCACCATTCCCAGACGTTCCCGTGCATATCGTAGAGACCCCAAGCGTTTGCTTTCTTCTCGCCCACAGGGTGCGTTTGACCATTACTGTTCTCATTAAAACAAGCATAGTTGCCCAGTGATTTTGAACTCTCTCCAAAACTATACGCCGACTTACTCCCTGCCCGGCAAGCGTATTCCCACTGGGCCTCGGTCGGTAAACGATACACTCGACCAGCTTTTTTCTCCTCCGGCAATTCCGAAAGCTTCTCGCAGAACTCAACAGCATCTTCCCACGAAACCTGTTCGACCGGATACATCGAACTGTCGCTCTTGCGGATAAATCCCTTTTGGAAGTGACTAGGGTTGATTCCCATTACTTTTTCGTATTGTCCTTGGGTAACTTCCGTCGCGCCAAGATAATAGTCTTTGCTGATAGTGACCTGATGCTGCGCTTCGTCCTCATTACGCTCTTTTTCATCTTCGGGTGAGCCCATCATAAACGTCCCCTTGGGGATCAGGATCAGTTTCATCCCGATGCTGTTGGTAATTTCTTTGGCCGCATCTTGAGCGTGTAGCAAGCAAGGCATGAACAAGATGACGAGAGCTGTACAAATTGCGATTCGCATAAAGTCACCACAAGTAGAGGCCGGCAATAAACAATTAAGTGTCCCATAGTTTACCCACTTCGAAAAACGGTTTCTCTAGCTGAGTTGGGGGACAAGGTTTAAAAACTATTCCTTGAGTTCGGATGACAGTAGAGAACTCAGTGTAGCCCCATTGCGACCACTTTTCATTTCAGCCATTTACCTCGCCAGTGTTGCTGTGGCGGGGCAACTTCTTGTCGTGCGAGCGCGTCGCGTTGCTCTTCGCAGTGCGTTTGGAGTTGGCCAGCGACCGACAATAATGCTTGCCGATGCATGTCGCTTAGTTGCTCCCAGGTAGCGACAAGTTCAGCGAGCGTTTTAGGTGTGTTGGCATTGATGGTTGGTGACGGGGGCACTGTAAGGGGCACCATCGACGCGATCGTGTCTTTTCTCTGCGAAGCATCGTTTTGTGCATCTCCTACGAGGGGCATTTTTGTCACTGCTATACGCCCGCAAAGACCCTCATTTCCCTGTAAAAATCGCCTCTTTTCGACCTCGTGAGGTGTACAGAGGGGGCCAGTACTGAACATTATGGGGGCACCAGTGGGGGCACCGGCAATTAGTGAACGTGCCCAATCTTCATCGGTCACTTGCAGGTAATGTTTCTCTGCCACCTTTGGGTAGCTCTCTGGAGGAGCCTTAATCACGGACTTAGGCGTCCATCGAGTGCGAAAAGGGACCCCTCCAAGGTGAGTTCTACTACTAGAATAAACTTGTAATAAAAGTTTTCTAAAAAAAGATTTCAACACTCCTGGACCCGGTGCTTGGCGAATAGGTTCGATTCGACTGTAGAAGTCGATTCGCTCAACTTTGTCTGTTAACAGCATTTGCGACGGACTGAAGTACATGAACGATCACAGATGTAGAAATGAGGATGCTTCCAACCATAATTCTTCCAACCATAATTGCAGTGAGGCTGATCATTATTCCCACGATTCTATTCTGAAGAGGGTCGAGATTGACTACACTCCCATCGCCATCAGCGACTGACGTTTCAAATCCAATCATGAAATGCAACGCTAGGAGTAGTCCAATAAAGATAACCATGCAACCAGCTGCGACGATAAAGAGAGCCAAGGATGAATCGACTGTTGCTCCACCACTTGGTAGCCGTGGCGATATTTTCTCCGGTACCATGTTCTCATCATGACCTACTAGCTTCTGTGGTTTCATGATTTGTTTCAAGTTGATCCAACTCTCCTTATTCAGGAGTGTTCGAGAATCTAGTCCCTCCGCCAATACGACTTCAAATTCACGGTGGTGTTGCTCGCCTCCCAGCGATTCAATGATTTTGGATAGCGACTCAGCGCCTCGGATCCGTGTGGTTCCGATCTTTTGGAACTAATAGAGTGCCTGATCATCAAAACTTTTATAGTTCATTCTCACCCCTTACCCTGAAATCTCGTTGATCTTCGTGAACGCATTTTTCAAATGTGCCAAAAAATCCAACGACGATAGGATCGCCTGAGGATTTGTCGGTGTTCGCTCAGGGGAGTTAGATCACATGGCAACACTTTTGCGGAGGATTTCAACTTAACGTGGCTTGATCATCAACATGTGCCAGCCAATACCGAGTTCTTTAACAGATTGAACTTTCCAGCCGGGATTGGCTCGTTCGGCAATCAAAATAGCCTGCGCGGCAGTGGCAGCTTGCTGCTTTGAAACGTTGTAGGTTCTGGTGTTGAAAGCCAATTGGATTTCAGCAGACTTCGAGTGTGCGATGTATTCGTTGGCGGACCATCCAAAAGATGCGATCATTAGGGCGGTGACGATGGCTTTCTTTACTAATTTCATCAAATATCTCTTTGATTACGAACCAGGGGTTGGGAATACACATGCCAAAACACGGACTGTGGAAGTAAGCGAATCTGGTGTGAAGTTTTGCCATTTTTTTTGAAAATTCTCTTTTTCGAGGCAATTTCTAGAACGTCTGGTGGGCAAAAGCCGAGTTGGAGCGTTGGCAGAGTGTTCCTTCCTGCGCCCTCATGGCGCGATTTGGAATCGACCTGCTCTCCAGAATTAGTTCCAAACGGAAGATGAAGTTTGTGATATCCTAGGAGAATTCGCAGAAGCATCATCAATGATGAATAACAGGTTCACCT
>JBEGUT010000549.1:0-3590 GCA_041178745.1 Planctomycetota bacterium
TGGCCCACGGCCATTAGCTCCATCGCGGCGATCTCTTTTCCGACATTCAGTTGCATGTTTTTCTCCATAGAATTTTGGGCAAATCGGTCACGCGGCGAGTTAACCGCCGTGGACGACAGTGAGCACATTTTCGCCGGAAAGCTCAAGGCGATCCTCAGCGGATTCGGCAGGATTTCCGGCTTGTTTGCTCTCAGGTAGCGAGTCTCGCTCCCGGAGCCGCAGGATTCCCGCAGCCAAGATCGATGCGACATCGACGAGTTATTGCTTGTGAGTTGTGCGCGCAGTTTCAGCGCAGTTGGTCATCGTGAAAAACTCCGCAAGAGAATGGCCACCGGTTGTGGCCAAGTGTTTGTTGCTACAGTAGGTTCGTGGCGTAGCTTGGCCCTATTGTTTACCTACCGGGCGGAGGTTCGAGTTGGCAGGCATTATTTGACTCGGCGTTTGGTGAGTCGTCCAGTGAGTCGCTAGAGTCGCCTCAG
This sequence comes from Planctomycetota bacterium, assembly GCA_041178745.1. Lineage (GTDB taxonomy): Bacteria > Planctomycetota > Planctomycetia > Pirellulales > Pirellulaceae > JAFLCP01. Next base: position 480 of record JBEGUT010000549.1, read on the forward strand.
ACCCCCCGTTTTTCGAGGGAAAACAAGTGGTTTTGCAGTGGAGGTGGTAGGATTCGAACTAGGTGAGTGATGCTTTGATGCGAGGGGACCAAGTGAATGTAACAAATCGGCCTACTGCCCGATTGAAAAGTTGCTCCATCTGTGGGTATCCGATATCATGCGACTGTTTTGGACGCTAAGTCCATGACCGTTGTTGGTAGACTTCGTGAAAGGAGATGAAGGATGGCAAAATGGGAATACAAAATTGTCCATTTGAGGATTAATCAGAGGAGAGTTAAGTCAGCGGGGTTTATTGCCCCAGACATTGTTTACGATCTGAAAGATGGCTCAGAATCTGAGCTTGCACGTCTCGGCGATGAAGGCTGGGAACTGGTTTCTACACTGCCCATTGACGCACCTTCCATATTTGGACTATCTGGTGGAACGCGTTATTCAATAGCCTTCTTCAAGAGGCCAAAGTCCTAGACGAGAGAAGAACACATAAAGTCGCAGAAGCTTATATAGCCTACGATTTTCTAGGTTCTAAAGTATTGTTTTTGATAGATACAACTAGTTACTCCACCATCGCCTTCGCCACGCCGGCCACCTTGGCAAAATCATCCTCGGAGACAGGCAGGTAACTCTGCTGCGCGATCCGAGGTGAGTTGCCAAGCCAAGAGCAAATGACGCGCAGCAGCAACTCTCGTTGTAGTTCTGTTTGCCTGCTGGCTCGCATCGAGTGAAACAATCGGGGCCAGCCCGGGATTTGGTCGAAACAGCCTATCACTCTATCCAAAGATTGATTGGCTCAGATATGCCTGATATCATTGCACTCTGGATCGAGGCCAGCTTGCGTGATAGGCTGCACTGGTGCGGTCTACAGGGTTTAGGCTGATCCGTATAAAAACAAGTTCATCAGACTTAGGCTGGCTGGATGACAAGCTGCGTTCGGTGATTTGACGGAGATCGACGGATTTGACATGCTAATTAAGCTCAAGTCACTGCAACGCAACAGATGTTAGCGTTGACATGCGTCATGAGCGTAATGAGGTTTGGGTTCGCACTCCGTTTTTCGTCGAACGCAATTGCAGTTATCGCGTAAGCCGATGAACTTTCCAACGTATTGGATATGGCATCGTGCCATGCCGCTGGTTTAAAATAGTTACATTTCGAACCCATTGTGAGGCCACCAACGATGATTACGCGACGCGAGGCGGTGATTCTGACGGCGGGCTCACTCGGTTGTGGTCTGCTTGGTCTCGCTGGATGCAATTCTCGCGAGCCACTTGCTGACACTGATCTTTCTATTGATCCGATAACGCCACCCAACCGATCTGACCAACTTTTGCACTTGGCAGAACATGTACACCCACTGACGAAATGGGCCGGTCGAGAGTTGTTTACGTTTACAAATGCAATGAAGGAATCGGAATTGCGATCACTCGGACAAGGACTTGAAATGCCCGAGTTTGCAGATGGGCAAGCTCGCCCTGAAATGATCAAATCGATTCACACTGAAATTGTCTGGCAATCATCTAGTATCTTCACCTATCCCGTAAAATCGATTGAGAACATTGACTATCACGGAATTGTTTCTTGGTGTGCAAAAAACGTCGGCATTGATTCAACTACCCGGTCATTTACCTCAACCTTTGACCTTGAACAGGCAATTGTGAAGCGGCAATTTGTTGAACTGTGGGATAAGTTATCAGAACAGCAAAGACTTGAGTTACTTGGAAAGATCGATACTGGGAATCTAATTGCAGATCGTGCCGCAATCGCTGCTATGTCTGGTTCGGTCGCATTGGCTGCTTTATCCGGAACCGTCTACTTAACGGGCTTTACGTTCTATACGACGATGTCTGTCGTTATCGCAACAGTTGCCAGTTGGTTTGGCGTGACACTTCCATTCGTGGCTTACACAACAGCTTCGTCTACGGTAGCGGTACTTGCCGGGCCAATAGGCTGGGCAATTGCTGCCGTCTTGATGGGTGCCGCTGTAGCGTGGACGGGACGTTCGAACGTCAAAAAGACAACGGCTGCCGTAATGCAACTACATGCGATTAAAGCCGGAGCGTTGTACTGCAATCACGAAATGTAAATCGGGTAAGGATGCCCGTTTCCGTGCACTCTCCCTACACAACCGACTCACTCCACCATCACCTTCTCCACGCCGGCCGCCTTGGCAAAATCATCCTCAGTGACCAGCAGGTAACTCTGTTGTGCGATCCGAGGCGAGTTGCCAAGCCAGGAGCAGACCACGTGCAATGGTAACTCGCGCTGCAGTTCAGTTTGTCTGCTAGCCCGCATCGAGTGAAACAATCGTGGCCAACCCGATACACCAGCGCGTCGCAAGAGGCGCGTCATTTCGGTGCGTAGGATCGAGTTCTTCCAACCCATCGCTGTGTTGGCGGCAGCTCGATACTGCATTCTGATCAACCACTACGTTTATGAATACCTTACTCCGCGAGCTAACCTTGCATGAGAGAGCTTTTGTTTCCTCTTATCCACCTGCTGATCATTTCCAAAATTGATTGTTTAACCGCAGTATCGAGCGCCGGCCAAGAGTGAACGATCGTTGCTAGGTCCGAATCGATCGGATCAGCAGCAGAAGTGTTCAAATTCCCAATTGTTTCGAGAAGTGCACCGGAATCTGCACCGCGAGAAATCGCATATTGCGAATCACCAGGGAATTTGTAGGTTGTTCGGTTCCTGTCCAATCCGCTGCAAAACCCTGGTTTTTCCAGGTTTTTTCGCATTTCGGGCCAATTGCTTTGGAGTTCTGTAGCGCCCATGCTGGCTCGGTGCATGGCGGATCGCGGCGTTGTTATTCGCGTCGCGCACCGAAAATCGAATCGTTCTTCAAGTCGCGCCAGTCGTCAAAACACTGGGGGGTTGCATGGCGCAGTCGATGATCGTAAACGCGCTGACGGCAAGTGAAGGCAACCATGAGCATTCCAACGCGATCAACTTCCGGTTGATTTAGTGTTCTGCTGAAAGCCCACAGATGTTTAGGTCTGATTTAAGAGTCGATCAAGTAAATCGCGGACTTCGACAGTATCAGCTGCGTGGCGAAGATAGGTGATGTCTAGATGATCACCCAGCAAACGTACTAATCGCGTGACATCATTC
>JBEGUT010000550.1:0-3587 GCA_041178745.1 Planctomycetota bacterium
GTTGTCTTCATCGGGAGTAAGATTTGTTTGATATGGCGGAGGTAGGGTTCGAAGTAATGAAGAGGCATTTGCATACATGTTCCCTTTGAAAGCGGGTCGCAATTTATGCCGATGTTAGCTGGAGAGGGCAGTCGATTGGTTCCTAACGCTCGGAAAATTGCCCGTCAATAAAAGTCATTGAAACTTCTCAAGGCGGTTGACTCTTGTAGATAGCGACTGATTTTCTAGTTGTTACTGTAAAGATATTTTTGTGTCTCATTCTGACGTTTCGAGTGGAGTCAACATGCGCAATGAATCCGGATCCTCGGATAACGGACGAAAACAGACCTACGGCGCTGGTATTGCAGTTGGTATTTCGGTTGGAATCGCAATTGGGGTAGCGATAGGCAATCTTGGTGCTGGTATTGCAATTGGTGTGGCGATCGGTGTGGCACTGGGAACGGCGATGTCCAGCAAAGCGTGAATTTGTTGACTGAAATACGAGGCAAAGTATCGCGTTTTATCGTAGAGACTGTAAATGGAAGAACGTAGAGAAGCCATTTCTTAGTTACGCTGAATTGCACCGGTTGGTAAACAGCGGCGCGAATCGGATCATCAGCGCATTGCCTTGTATTGTCCTTATCCCATCGAACATCACCCACCACCGTCACCTTCGACAACCCAGCAGCTTTGGGAAATAATTTGCTAACCCGCAGGTGATTTTGCTGGGCAATCGTGGTGAACCCGAGAAATCGGCGCGGCGCAACAGTCTCATCATCTCGTGCGTAGGTTCGAGATTGCTTAGGCGGCCAAAGTGCTTTGATGCTGGTGGCGGCGCGACTACGACATAGGAGCGAAACGAAGTGTAGCAAACAACGGTACTGGACACCGATCGACCTTACGATTGGCAAACCGAAGTTACTGACATGCTAGTGAGTGAGGCAAGCTGAGACGACTTTTAAGACATAGTGGCTATGGCCCTATATCTTTTAAATAACCCAAGCCAATGATTGAAAAATCAATGTGCGCGACTTGAAGGACATAATCCTCGAAACGTTGGTTTTAATAAGAAAACAAGCTCTATTACGGTGACGTGATTAAGAGTGTAAACCACGCTCGCGATGAATCGAACCGCCGAGGCGTCGATAAGACGCTGAAGCCAAAATTGAACTCACCAAGAATGTTGCTCTTTTGGGTAAGATTGGATAACCGGTGGTTAATCAAAGGTTCCTGACCACGATATTTGATTGAATTCCTAACCGATTCGCTGAGATGGCTTGACCTAAGCCAGGTGTCCAAGGAAACTGCTGGGCTACCGGGTTCATGGAGTTGCATCAAACGGTGATATCTCTGGGACCTGTATTTACTGACTTTGATTACCCAACTTGTTGAACGCAGGTTTACCTTCGATGAAAATCTTTCGAGGAATCACAGGCATTGCGACGGCTGTTATCGTCGTTTTGACATCCGCTACGGTCGATGCGCAGGACTTGCCAACGACCGGCAGTATCGAAACCAGGTCTGGCAAACTTGAGCTGGAGAACGGCTACCCTAGCGCTGCTACGGTTGAAAAAGTTTTTGACGATATCGATTACCAGCGAGCCTGTCAGGCTTATCTTTGGGCCTTGCCGCTGATGGCCATGCAGCAATGGCAAAACGAGCACCTCACCAAGTTTGAGGCTGGCAAGTGCGACTACGTTGATTACCTCACTTTTCAAGACAAGTTAGGTTTGCTGACCGCGAACGCGACGACTCCTTACATCATGGCATTTCCCAATCTTAAGGAGACTGGTCCATTGGTTTTTGAAATTCCTGCAGGCCCGACTGCGGGTGGCTTCACCGACTTTTGGCAACGCCCCATTACCGACTCCGGACAAACCGGACCGGACAAAGGTGCTGGTGGCAAGTACTTGATCCTCGGTCCTGACGATCCCGACATGAAGCCAGAGGGTTATTACGTATTCCGTTCGCCCACAGTTAATATCTGGTCGGCTCACCGCGCCCTTGATCCGGATGTAGCCAAGGCGCGAGCATTGATTGATGGTTTGAAGATCTATCCCTACAGCCAGCGAGAGAATCCACCTCCCACGCGCCATATTTCACCGAATGGTCGCAAGTGGAGTGGCACGCAACCTCGCGGACTCGCTTATTGGGAGGGCTTGGTCAAGATCATCAACGAAGAACCTGTTCACGAGCGTGATCGCATGGTGATGGGAATGTTGCAACCTCTGGGGATCGAAAAAGGTAAGCCATTTGCTCCGACTGCGAGACAAAAGCAGATTCTAGAGGAGGCTGCAAAAACTGGAGAATTGATGGCCCGCACGATCGCCTACGAAAAACGATTTGACGGGACAACTGTTTGGCCTGGAAAGCATTGGGACATCTCGCTTTTCTTAAAGGAGACAAGCCAAGAAGCCCCGCACCACACTCAATTCGACGAGCGATCTTCGTGGTTCTATGAGGCGGTTGGTGTTTCGACAGGCATGATGGGACGAACGGTTGGGTTCGGTCAACTTTATCTCGAAACCGCGAAGGATAGTGAAGGCAACTGGCTCAACGGCAGCGACAATTATCACCTCAAGGTGCCCAAAGACGCACCCGTTGCTCAGTTCTGGTCAGTCACCGTGTATGACAACGAGACACGTTGCTTTGTCGATACTGGGGTTCAGCCAGATCGGTCTTCTCGCAACGATATTGTCAAGAACGCTGATGGTTCTGTTGACCTCTACTTCGGCCCCAGCGCTCCTAGTGGAAAACCAAAGAGCAATTGGATTCAGACGCTACCAGGCAAAGGTTGGTTTTCCTATTTCCGACTCTACGGTCCGACGAAAGCGTACTTCGATCGTTCATGGGTTTTGCCAGACATCGAAAAAATCAAATAACTTACCGATGTCTTTACTGGACCGAGGCACGCCTTTGGTGTGCGTGCAAGCTACCAAGTGGTGCCTAGCAACGAGCAATCTTTTTTGAGCCGAAATGTCAATGCAAACACTCCGCAATCTCCGTACGCTTGCTGCTGCCATGATCGCCTGTGCGGTAATGGCCCCTATGACGCTGGCACAAACTTCCCGCTTCGATGAATTAGCAAACGCCCCGTTCACGGAGAATCGGCCTGCGCATGAAACCGCGCAGATGCTGCGCGATGAATTGTTGTTTCAGCGCGCGACTCAAACTTATCTTTGGGCTCTTCCCCTGATCAATACGCTTGGCATGAAAAACGGCTCAGAAAGCGCTTTTGGTTCTGGGTACAACGTTTTGCCTATTTGGAAGAAACGACTTGATGCAAAAACCTTAGTAACCACGCCCAACTCCGACGTGATCTACGCGATGAGCTATGTTGATCTCGGAAAGGATGGTCCGCTGGTGTTTGAAGCGCCTCCGATGCTCCAGGGTATTTTGCTTGATTTTTGGCAACGGCCTATTCCCGTCGATGGCGGCAAATTCCAAGGCGACGTCGGTTTGCCTGGTCCTGATGCTGGCAAGGGTGGTAAATTTCTTCTACTGCCGCCAAGCTATGAGGGAACAGTTCCTGAAGGTTACTACGTTTACCGCTCTGGGACTAACAATGTCTTTATTTTTCTTCGTGGCTTTTATCAGGATCCGAAGAA
>JBEGUT010000551.1:0-3565 GCA_041178745.1 Planctomycetota bacterium
TCAACACGATGAAGCACTGATTGAATGGATGTGGTCAGAAGGACTGAAGACCGTTGCAGGATACACCGATCACGTCCCCTGGACCGATCCGTGATATCCTCAACCGTTGATACAAGAAATTACCCTTTCAGCAACCCTAATATCTGCTCGTGCAATACGCCATTGGTTGCAACGCCATCGCCCCCATGCACGGTACGCTCCCCTCTCCAATCGGTAAAGCGGCCCCCTGCTTCTTCGATCACGGGCAACACAGCAGCCACATCCCAAGGACTCACCTTCGGATCCACCATCACCTCGGCTCGGCCCGTAGCGACCAACAAATAACCATAAGCATCACCCCAGGTTCTTGTGACATAAGCCTTCGCTTGAATCGCTTCGAAAACCTTCGAAGCTCCTCGCTTGTTGAACGTATCGACCTGCGAAGTGACAAATAATCCTTGCTCCAAGGTTCGAGAAACAGCGACCGATGCGCGGCGTGTCTTGCGACCGGCCACTTCATGAAATGCTCCATAGCCAATCGCAGCATGAACCATCTCTTCCATGCCCGGTATGTAAATCACACCCGCGATCGGAGACTCCTGATAGAGCAGCCCAATCAACGTGGCATACAAAGGCACACCGTAAATGAAGGACTTGGTACCATCGATAGGATCGACAATCCATTGATAGCCGCTGGTACCCTCTCGATCACCATACTCTTCACCGAGAATTCCATCTTCTGGAAAGTGCTTACTCAATTCGCTGCGAATCAATTGTTCAGCCTGTTGATCAGCAATCGTCACCGGAGATGCATCACTCTTGCGAACCACTTCAAGCTGATCTTGCTGGAAGTAATCGAGCGTTTTCCGACCAGCCTGTCTTGCCCAGTCAACGGCCGCTTGCCAGCGACCTTGATGAACGTGAGAAAAACTGGCGGGCAACTGATCGGTATCTTTCGTTTCAGACATAGGAGGATTGTCGCACTTTTAATTCAGAGTTACTCTTCGCAAATCGCGGCCTGATGGGAATGCCCATCTTTCGTACCTACATTAACAAATACAACTTCATGGACGTAGTGGCGATGCCGAAAACATTTTGCCGCCAGGTGGAAATGGAGCCGAGGATCACCAAGATGAAATTGTCCCTAAACTGTCATCAGATCAGCCGCGGAAAAAAGTAAGCTCGCCGAAAGGTGATGATCGCAGAGAGCCAACAGCACATAAAGTAAGGGAGAACTTATCGAGAACCACGGCAAGGAATACCACGGTTGAAAAATCGCCAAGGCGCGAAAGGGAGTGACTCGTTGGCGAGAATCGCGAAAGTGAGCAAATCGCTCAATTCTTTGCTTCCGCAGGTTGGGAAGGTGAGAGTATCGATTGCCAAGCGAGCATGATCGCGCCACAGACAAGCAACGAATCAGCGATGTTAAAATTCGGCCATGTGTAATGGCGATATCGCAAAAGGATCCAGTCGCGGACACCGCAAGGAACAGGCATGTCGGGTGAATACCACAAACCAAGGCGATCGTAGAGATTCCCCAAAATCCCACCCATTACGCAGCCCAAGGCGATCGTCAAAAACCAACTATTGGCAGCCCGAAAACCAAAGAGCCATATCATGATTGCCGTAGCAGCGACGATGGACATCCCCGCGAAAAGACCACCATATCCCGCTCCCATACCAAACAACGCACCCGTGTTGACGGCCGTCTCAATGCCGATGTAGCCCTCCCAAATCCACCAGGGCGGATTCTCGCCCGGCAAGCCTCGCCATGCGAAAACCCATTGCTTGGAAAGCAAATCGGAAGCGGTACCGAATATCGCTAATGCAATAAAGGCAATCCAGCGACTTATCGGGATCGGCGCCACAATTGATTCAACCTTGTAACTGCTGAGCACACTTGACACAGTGAAGGGTATCCGGAAGAACGTCCAACCGAGCCTTCGCAATGCGACCCCCGCAATGCGTGCAGGAACCATATTCACCCTCGGAAATCCTGACAAGAGCAGCTTCAATACTGTCCAAGCGATTTCCGTTATTTTCCAATAATTCTAAAGTAAATTCTTGGTCGTAATTCTCCGTACCCAGGTCCGCTGGATGCGTTGGATAACCACCCGTCGCAATCCCACTCTCTTCAGACAATGCCTCAGCGGTCAACATTTTCACATCTCCCAGAATGCGACTTTTGAGCAGGAGCAATAGCTTCCGATAATGTTCCAAGTCTCGGACTTGCATCGATGGATCCTCCTAAACTAATGTTCCCCAATAGACGCCACATGGCGCGATCCAGCCTCCAAAACAAAGCCGAATAGGCCTCCGCTTGCGAGCTGAGAAACTGGAAGTCATGGGTAAGGCGGGAGTTCTCTTTGAGGTGGAGCACCTCACAGCAGAACTGGAATTCAAAGGTAGGTTGGGGTGTATATTAGGGACTTTGATAGTCTTGGTCAACAAAATGGGCGAAACCATCCGACGCCACTGTTCCTCAACGATTTGTATTCCGAAACAACCTCTATCCCCAAAACTCTTTTCCATTGCGATATTGACCCAATTGTAAAACCGCCCATCAATGGGATATCCCCAGAAGCGGCTAACGTAACGAAAAGAAGCCAGGAACTGAGTTATGACTTCGGCCTCTAATGCAATCATTTCCTCAAGCCGCTCCACCAGCGAGGCTGCTTTTCAACGATGCATTAACCCCGCCTGCGACACGACCTGTGGAGTTAACGAAGTCCGAACGGCATGCCCCAAATGCGGGGATCTGCTCGATGTCGCTTACGACTGGGGACGCCTTCCGACTCCGAGTCGGTTAGCGGATTTCGAAGCCTACTGGAGCCAACGCTATCATCCAATGCGTTTCTCCGGTGTCTGGCGTTTTCATGAACTACTTCCCTTCACCTCAATCGATCGTTGCATAACAGCTGGTGAAGGCCAAACTCTTCTCCAACAAGCCGATGCGGTCGGCCGTTTCGTCGGCATGCAACCAGGCAAGCTTTTTTTGCAGTACGAAGGGATGAATCCCTCGGGAAGCTTCAAAGACAATGGAATGGTCGCTGCGTTTACCCATGCTCGTCAAATCGGTGCCCGCCGCGCCGCGTGCGCCAGCACCGGGAACACCAGCGCTTCTCTGGCAATGTATTGTTCCGTGACGCAATTGATGCGTGCCATTATCTTCATAGGCAGCGGCAAAATATCTTATGGCAAGTTATCGCAGGCACTCGAGTACGGTGCATTAACCGTGCAGATCGCTGGTGACTTCGACGATGCGATGCAGAGAGTTCAGGAAGTCGCCAAAGATCTCGGCATTTACTTAGTCAACAGCATCAACCCGTTTCGTCTTGAAGGCCAAAAGACCGTAATGTTCCGAGTGCTCGAAGCGCTGCGGTGGGAATGCCCCGACTGGATTGTGGTACCAGGCGGCAACTTGGGAAATAGCAGTGCCTTTGGCAAAGCCTTCATGGAACTTTATGAACTCGGATTGATTCATCGTATCCCGCGACTGGCCGTGATCAACGCCGCCGGCGCCGATACGCTTTACGAACTTTACGAAAAACGTAACTTGCGATGGAAACAAGGTAAGGCTCCGATG
>JBEGUT010000552.1:0-3564 GCA_041178745.1 Planctomycetota bacterium
CCTACAAGGGACGCGAAACGATTCCTATTCGAGACTACAAAACCGCCACCGACGAAGAACTGATCCAGTGGTTAGGTGAGAACGAAGAATGGATCCGTCAGTGGTCGCGTCAAGAACTCAAGCGACGTCCAGCCGATCGAGTCATCGCCCTGACACAAAGCTGGATTGAGAATTCTCCGTCACCAGAAATCAAAGACGAAAGACTACGTGAAGCGATATGGCTCGCAGTCGCTGTGCAGCGACCACAAACGGACTGGGTCCAACTGTTACGAACCAGCAAAGATGCCAAGCAAAGAGCATCTGCGGTTCGAGCGATAGGCTGGGATTGGCAAAAGTATCCCGAGTCCTTGAAATGGCTTAGTGAATCGATCGCAGATAAAGATTGGCAAGTGCGTCTTGAGAGCGTAGCCGCTCTGGATCGAATCGGTTCCGCTGACGCTATTGCCACTGCAATACAAGTCGTCGATCAACCTATGAACGAATTTATCGATTTCGCGCTGTGGTCTTCGCTCAATAGACACGAAGCATCATGGCTTCAAAGCGTTAGTGCTCCCAACAGTCCGTTTCGTCAAACAAACCGCCTTATCTTTGCGGCTGCATCGGCCAAAAGTGGTGATGTGCTGAAACTTCTCGGTGACGAACTCATTCAAGGAAAACTTGACTCCGCCTTCCAAGACCGCGCGATTGCGGCCCTGTGCGAGAAAGGTGACCCCAATCTTGTTGGCGAACTGCTTAACTGGCTCGTGGTCAATCCCCAGAATATCCCATTGCCGCGCCAAGTTGTGCAGTTAAATCTACTGCGGCAAAAATCAACCGATCGAAATTTTGTTCCGAGCAAGGCCGAGGCATCACTGCAAAAACTCTTTGGTGCAGACAAACTCTCAAGTGGAGTGATTGCCTTGGATCACCAAGCCGCCATCATGATTGGCGTATGGAAACTCAGCGGACTTGATCGAAATCTAAAGCATTTGATTGAAGATGCTGCTGCGAACCCCGACAACAACGAAAAGCTTCAGGTTGCTGTTTCAGCAGCTACCTCACTCGGAAATCTCGATAAAGAAGGTATTGCTGATTTTATCAATCGTGTTGCTACCGATTCTAAAACGCCAATTGCACTCCGTAATGCGGCCGCGCTTGCTCTAGCCGGCAAGGATCTCGGCAAAGCTGCGAAAGTCATCTCTGCAATCATCAGTGAACAGAAAGATGGAGCCGCCAATGTAAGTGCCGTAGACGGCCTGCTAGGACGTCAAGGTGGCCCAAATGCTTTGCTGAAAGCGATTGATGGAAATACCAAATGGAGCCAAGACACCGCCCGTGAAATCATTCGCCGAGTTCAGGCTCGAGGAATCAACAATCCCGACTTGATGGCTCTCATCCAAAAGGCCGGGGGACTCAGCGAATCCTCTTGGCAATGGTCGCCAGCTTTATCAGAACGGTTAGCACAGTTGGCAAAAACACAAGGTGATCCAAAAGAAGGTGAAAAGATTTATCGAATCGCTGAACTCCAATGCGTTCGCTGTCACGCTATCGGTCCAGCAGGTGGTCAAATTGGTCCGAATCTCGTTAGCTTGGGAGGTAGCTCAGCACCCGATTACGTCATCGAGTCGCTGCTGGTCCCCGATGCTAAAATGAAAGAAGGCTTCCAGTCGTTGGCTGTTCAAACCGAAGATGGCGAGGTCTTTACAGGTTTACAACGAAGCCGTAACGCTGACCAAATCGAACTGCTGTTGGCCGATGGAAAAATCGTCAAACTGGCGACATCATCCATCGAAGAAGTTAAAGAAGCCAAATCGATCATGCCCGCAGGTCTTGTCGATCGACTCTCTGAAAAACAACTCGTTGACCTGATTCGCTTCCTCACCGAACTCGGACGATCTCCTCAGTACTCACTAGGAACCGATCCGGTTGTTCGCTCCTGGCAATTTTTACAGTACACGCAGGAAGCCTTCGTGCTACTGAATCGCACTTCGGTCGACGCCGTAGCAACCAATAACCCCAAACTTACTTGGGCTGACACAACAAGTTTGGTCGATGGAAATTTACCCACCAAAGATCTACCAGGACTGCAACCTCATGGTGGTTCACCGTTGACATCCTACGTACGATTCGCTGTCGAAGCTCAGAATGCAGGATCCGTTACGGTGAGTTGCCCCACTGACGCGAAGCTACCCTTCTACTTTGATGGACAGCCCAAGCCGTTTGCAACCTCAATGCAGCTTGAACTCACTGCAGGTAAACATTGGTTTGTCATTGGAATCCCCAAGGCTCAACCGATCGATTCGATTCGTGTCCAAATTGCTCCATCCACTGGTAGCTCCGCTGTCATTCGGCTTCTAACCATCGCGGAAGCGACCGCCAACGAAGAAGCAAAATAACCAAGCGACTAGAACACGTATTCATTTCAGAACAAGGAATGTCAATGAACAAGCTTGGGGCTAATCTGAGACGGTGGGTTCTCGGTTTGGCCCTAGCGCTGCTGAGTTGTTTTGGTTGTCGAGGAACAGAGAATCAGGATTCTTCAGTTTCCTCAAAAGAGGACTCCGAAAAAAACAAACTCGTATCCTTCGATGATCCAGAACCACTTCCCTTCGGTATTGAAGTGAACAGAATGCTGGTTAAGCCAGGACATATTGCCGAAGTCCAACAGAACTTCAAACCTGGCGATAAAGATCTCCAAGGGCGCATCGAGGGCCAAACGGTCACCAGAACTGGAGCTCCATTACCCGTTCCAGGCACACGCTGGAGCCTCAACTACACACGCGATGTGTCTCTACCAAGCAATCAAGCGAAACGGTTCGACCTGCGATTCTTTATCAGCCCAGTCTATCAGCAGGAAGACTCCGCGATCTCAAATCGCCCCACGCTTCGCACCATGATCGTTGATCGCAGCCTTGGTACTCCCTTAACTTCCCCAAAACTCACTCCGACAACCCCACTGACCGCCAATCAGTTTTTTCTAGTTGTGATGGCAGACAAAGTGGACGAATATCAATACCTCGCCAAGACAGATATCATCAATTGGAACTCGGTTGTAACAGAACCTTTGCCACTTGCCTACCAATTGGTTCTTTGCAAACGTAACGATTCGAATTGGATGATTCCTTCGTCGTTCTTTGGCTGGACATCCACTGCCTATGTGCTTTGGGACGATGTCGATCCCACTTTGCTCACTACTACCCAAAAACAGGCGATGATCGATTGGCTTCACTGGGGTGGACAACTCCTGATAAGTGGCCCTGCAAGTTGGTCTCGTTTGCGAGGTTCGTTCCTGGAAGAGTATCTTCCGGTCGTCTCAGCCGAATCGGTTGCTGTTGATGCGCCGTTAGTTGAAAAACTAAACAGTAACTGGGCACTCCGCATTCCCAAGCAAGGATCGTTCAACTCTCTAACTACCACATCGATCGCGACGGAATCAAAGGATTCAACACCGAGAAGTGATAAACCTGATGAAACACCCGAATCGGAGCCCTCTCAGGAAAATCCAGGCCTAACCATTTCCGATGATCCATCCGACATCAACCTACTACCAATTGTGCCTACAGAGGATTCACCACTGGATACACT
>JBEGUT010000553.1:0-3559 GCA_041178745.1 Planctomycetota bacterium
CTGGTATTGGCAAGCAGGTCTGGTGAATACAGTTCAAGCAAACCGACCGCTGGTTGATCGAAGCCATTGGCGAAGGTGGCGGACAGTTTTACTTTGGTGGTTCCCGGAGTGTTGTTCTCGTTATTGGCAAGCATGAAGCTAATTCGGTATTTTGCGATCGGAAGGCTGAGGCCGGTCACGATAATGGGCTCGGGACCGAATTCGATCCGCTGTTCTTGAAACGATGCATCGGAGACGGTTTCTGCTTGCGAGGTATTGCCCCAGAGGTCAGCGATTTGGACATCGTCGCCGAGGTAAATCTGTTCTATCGTTCGATTATTGTTCCAGCCAATCAGTATGGCTTCTCCATTGCGTTCGAAGACATAGTTGGAGCTACCGCCAGGTAAGGAGAAGGTGCCAATGTAAGTTGCGCCAGTTAAGTGGAACGCGATCGTGCGCCAGGGAAGGAACAGTAAGGACGGAGATCCATCAGATTGCATGATGCCTGTATTCGGATCCATCGGGTTGGGAATGAAGGCTGCTTCGATTCGATTTTGACTTGCCTGGATCATCCGCTCGACCAAGTCCTGGATACGTTGTTCGGCGGGATAATAACGCGCATCTAAAGGTGCGATGGATATCCAGCGAAGATGGGAGTTGCCTTCAAGTAATTTGATGTATGACCCGAGTTCGGCACTGGTCAGTGATGGTATAGCTTGTAAGGTTACGAAATCGCAAGAGTTCTGAAACGTTTCGGGGTCGAAGTCAAGCCAACTCCAGGGGAGTCCTACGTTGATATCTTGGCCGTAAGTTTGGAAATGTTTGCGGATAAGGTCAATACGCTCCGATAAGTTCGAGTATCCCTGGAAACTGAAGTCGTCATCGGAACCGAGTTGATAAAGCATGATGTTAAGCGAAGTACGGGTCAGAATTGGTTCGAGTTGCGGTTGCCACACTTGTGGGTCTTGGAACAGCGTAGCTGCGTTGGTGGCGTCGGTCGAGGAGAATTGGGATTTGAGATGAGTTGGCGGTTGATCGAATACGCCGATGCAACGCATCCCTAAGCTTTGTAAGCGATCGAGGAGCCACGAGATTTCATCGCTGCGACGCAAATCATGCGGATCGTACCAGACTGGTATTTTGATCCAACCCAGAGCTGCATGTTGCGCGAGAATGGGAATATGATTGACGACATGAGGAAGCGATTCAGTATTGAAACTCCAGCCGAAGCGTCCTTTGCCCGTAGAGACATCGCCGTTGAGTATGGCAAAAGAAAGACTTCGATAAATCGGTTGATTATCGGCACGACCCATTTCGGCTCGCAGAGTGTAGAACCCCGGTTCGCGTACCGATGGTTCCCAAACTGCTTCACCATCAACCTGCAGATGCTCATCGTCGCTCAGTTCGACTCCAGAAAAATCGGTGCTGATTAGAAGTTCGCGTTCTTTGGGTTTTTCGAATTTGCGTTGAGCCTTTTCGATCACTTGACCTTGATGGTCGAACAATTGGAAGTCGACACGTCGATCTTGTTCACTCAAACCGGTAGCGATAACGCGAACATGAACTGGTTCACCTTCGTTGAATGTATTGATAGGGCGATCGAGAGTTAAGCGAATTCGGGGAACTTTCCAGACACGAATGCGATCAACGCGAACGATGCCGCCGGCAGCAGATGACGTGGGACCTTGCACCATAAAACGTAAACGTCCAAAGCGTGCGGCTGGTTGAGGGCGATCATGGAGCGCATCGATTTCAATCCTTTGCCAGTTGTTATTACCGCTGCTGGTTGCCGTGGGATGAACAGACAGTAGATTCTTTTTGCCATCCAGGATTTCAATTTGAGCCCAGACTTTGTGATCCGATAGATCGACCGTCTGCAGATCGAACTGAAGGCTGTAATAGAATCGAGGTTCTATGGCCATCAATGGCGTAGAGATATCGATAGATCCACCATTGAGTCGCATTTCCAAGCAGCGATTGACTGTAGTATCGAGAAGTTTATCAACTTCGGGAGGAAGAGTTTCTAGTTTGAGACCATTGGGGATTTTGCCGCGTTGCCAGGCGAGCCACAATTTGCCGATAGACTGTCCAGCCTTCAAAGACGCTTCTTCGAGTTCGGTATTTCGGGCTGCAATCTCAATATTGATATAACGGGGAAAGTTGCGGCCGAGATAGCGTTGCCAACCATCAGGCCAGCGATCGAAATTGGTATCGCTGCTACGCTGGAAATCCCAGCTGGCGGTCAATTCCGCGAGTGCTTGGTCTTTTTGGTTGATACGTTTGACAATCTTCCCGCTGGAGTTCAAGTCGGAGTCGGCATCGGATGCTGTAGGAGAAACCGCGGTCTCCTCAGCGTTTTCGTCAGCTCGAGTGGAGGTTGTTACCAGAAGAGGCAGCAATACAATAGCAAGAGCTGCCCCAAGCAATGCCCAGCTGTTGATGACCCTGCCAACTAACCCATTGCCAACGAGGGGGCCTAGCTTTGGGCGGTGTGACGCACTAAGCGGCTTAGCGTTTGGCAAATAATGATTTTGGAAAGGCAAACTCATCGTGGCACAATTGACTTTAGGAATCCAACTGGCGAACTTGAATGTTCCACTAAAACAAGGTTTGCACATAGCAGCGGATTTGGGGGTGCAAGTTGTCGAGATTGATGCTATGAGAGATATCTCGTTTAACGATCTTTCCGAAAGCGGGGCCAGGCAGATTCGGAAAATGATCAATGATCTGAATTTGCGGGTTGTAGCGATGCGTTTTCCAACCCGCCGCGGCTACGATGAAACTGAAGGTTTAGATCGTCGAATCGATGCCACCAAGCGAGCTATGAAGATCGCCTATTCATTGGGGGCGAGCCTCTTGGTGAACCAAATCGGCAAGGTTCCCTCGGAAAGTAGCGATCCAGTTTGGATGGCGATGAAAGAGGTATTAAGCGATTTAGGGAACTATGGGCAACGCATTGGAGTTTTGCTGGCAGCAGAGACGGGAAGTGAACCGCTGAGCGATTTGAGTCGGCTTGTGAAAGCTTCGGCCGAAGGAACGGTAGGGATCACATTCAATCCGGGAAATCTATTGGTGCATGGTTTTGAATTCCGAGAGCAATTGGCTGAAGCCGCCGATCATATCTACTTGGTCCATGCCCAGGATGGGGTGCGCGACTTGGCTAGAGGTCGTGGGTACGAAGTACCTTTGGGACGCGGTTCGGCAGAGTTTGCAGAAATCGTTGCTACATTGGAAGAGAGGCAGTATCGCGGTGCTTTTATCGTACAACGCAACTCGGGCGAAAACCCAAGAGCCGACATTGAAGTGGCTTTGGAATACTTAAGGAATCTGTAGTAGAAGGGTGGTTGCGTTGGTTTTCTACCCGTTTTGCCAAATTGCCCCATCCGACAATCCTTGAGCAGGCTTGCCGAGGTGTTTCGGCAGCGTACGGTATGCAGGAGGATCTGTTCTTTCTCAAGAGTCGATCCGACCCCTTGCTGAAATTGGCTGGTTCATGTTAGCTTCTGGAAATTTTATTTTTCCAGGAGAACGTTTCACGTACGTTTGTGCAGTACTTTGCAGGGTATGAGTCGATAGGATC
>JBEGUT010000554.1:0-3556 GCA_041178745.1 Planctomycetota bacterium
GATGTAGTGGGAACTGCAGGAAGGCGAATAGGTTCATAGGCCCAATGCTTCTGATAAACAGCTCCCTCTTCGATCCAGCGTTTCAATACTTGCTTTTCATGCTGATCCAAAGTTTTGTGGCTCTCTGGCGGTGGCATGATCAATTCGGGATCCGTCTCTTGAATACGCTTCCACAGCAGGCTTTTGTCGAGGTTGCCAGGCACGATAGCCGACTCGCCGCGCGCCGTATCTGTAGCTCCCTCAAGTGTATCGAGACGCAAATCGGCTTGACGGTTTTTTGAGTCGAAGCCATGACAGGCAAAACATTTGTCAGACAAGATAGGCCGAACGTCACGATTGAATTCAATCTTCGTATTGGGCTCAGATGCCCAAACGTTGATGGAACCGATCAGACCAACCGTAATTCCAATCCATGGTAATGCGGTAAGAGGTGACAACCGACAAGTCGTTCTGAAAGCCATGAGCGAATCCTACGCGAGCGAAAGAGGAAAGGCATTGAGAGGGATGAGTATTAAAGGTGGGGTAAAATGGCAAATCCGGATCCCTCCCGGACGGATCTGCCACTAACTGAAATTTACACCAAAGGGGCGGGATTCTCAATCAAAGCCCGTGTCCACCCTCTTCTTTTTCCTGAACTTGCGTTCCATCAAGGCTCGCCAAAAAAGCGACTAAATCCCTGAATTCGCGGTCGGAAAGATATTTGTAAAGATCCAATGGCATGGATGACTTCCCTTTTCGCCGTTCAGCGACTGAGTCCAGCGAGATACTTACGTTTCTTCCGTCAGCTAGAACCATTTGTAACTCTCCATCTTTTTCCTGTCGCACGATTCCCGTGAAAATATCATCATCTTCGGTGCGAATAATTGCTGTTTCAAAATTCTGGGCGATCGCCGCGTCAGGCAAAGCCACGGACTCGAGCAAATACCTACGATCTTTTTGTTTGGCGATCTCCGTAAGTACAGGGCCTACCTCCCCTCCTCGACTTCCGATGCGATGACAACGAACGCATGAGAGTTCCGATCGCGTGTAAAACAGCTGTGCACCCACTTTGGCATCACCTCCCTCTAAAATATGAAGGAAATTACCAAGAGGATCTTGCTCCGCGAGCGACTTGCGAAATTCTGCAAGTTGAGTGGCCTGTTTGTCACTGATCTTACCGGTTGCTGCTTCCAATACATTAAGCCACGTATCTTTTGGTAGCGTACCTTCAAGCAGTGAAGTAACACCTTTCTCTAAAAGTGGCTGGCTAGCTTCTTGAGAAAGCAATGCGATCGCATCCCAAGCACTTTGTCTTTCACGAATATCTATTGCATCAATCCGTTGGTTTAACTTCGTTATTGCTTTTGAAGGCTGTAGTACTGCCAGTTGCCGTAATGCGGTTGAGCGTACTTCGACAGCGGGATCATCGATCAGATTGTGAACTACCTCGCTTGCCTTACTTCCCTCAAGTCCTACCAGGGCATCGATCGCCTGGCTTCTGGATTGCGGGGTCGCTTCTGCATTGTTGATCAAAGTAGTTAGCATTGGAACTACCTCAGTTATTCCCATCGATGCAGCAACTGCTAATGTTTTTTGACGGACGGTGTCTTCACTGGCAACGAGTGCTGGGAGCGAAGCTCGCAATGAAGCGATAAGTTTTTCGGTAGGGCGATTCTGTATCAAGGGTAAGTAGCGATTTAAAACTCGATCGTTTGGTTTAGGATCGCTCCAGGTATTAAGCATTTCTAGTGCTTCCAAACGGAGTGTTTGATTTCTTGAACCGTCTGATGCGTAACGAACGAGCGCCAAACTGTCTCGATCGCGTCCCAGCCGATATGCGGCATTGAGCATTCGATGTTCGAAAGCAAAGTCACCCCTGCTATTCGGTAATATGTCGGCCAGTCTTTGGAGAGCGGCTTCGTGTAGTTGTGGTTCGTCGTGAACAGCGCGAGCGGCTTCTGCTGCTACTGTAGGATCTTGGTCCGCGAGGAATGTTGCAACCTGTGGAGCAAGTTGTTTGCGCAAGGCTACAACTGCTGCCAATCGAATCGACTTGGAAGGGTGCGATGCAAGGGCTGCGAGTTGTTCCGCAGATGCAATTCCTTTCAGGGCCATGATGCCACCGTGCCGAATCATCGGATCGGTATCAAAGCCGCTAGAGTCGACGTTTTCCTGCAGCATTTTTAATATGGCTGTAAGGGCCTCAGGGAGTTTTGCGCGACCTACTGCTAAAGCCGCGTGATAGCGAATTGCGAGATTTTCCGATCCCAGCAATGTTATAAGTGTATTACTTGTTTCCTGAGTTAACGCTTTTTCATAAGAATCATTGAGAGTAGTTAGACTTGCAATGACAACTTCGGAATCTGACTCTGTGAGAAGGCGGACGAGTGTCGTGGATGCTGTCGCTTGGGAGGTTGGATCAGCTTTCACGCCAGGTGCTGATCTCGAGATTTGTCCAAGACCCCAAATTGCATGTAGTCTGGCAACTTGTGAAGTTGATTGTAAGGCTACCTTTTCGAACGCTTTCATGTCGCCACGGTGAGCAAGTTCGAATTGAGCTTCCTGACGAACCCGTCGATCCGTGTGTGCCAAATACTCGGCAAGCTTTTCCGAGGGGACATTTTGAAAACCTTTTTTCAGGATTAATTGAACCTCGGTGACTCGGGGTGAGTTGAGATACTTCGGGTCGCCGAATCGATAGATACGACCTTTTCCTTCGCCATTCCAGCCGTTAACCCAATCGCTGATATAAATATATCCGTCCGTACCGAAGTCGACATCCGTTGCGAGGATTTGCCAGATCGGTTCGCCACTGTCAGCGACTTTAAAGAAAGCTCCATCGCGTTCGACTCGTATGGTGCGTACACCGCTGTTGGCTGGGCCACCACGGAAGTCGCATAGGAAGAATGTGTTGTTGAAAGAGTCGTCTAAACCAGTTCCTGGATAATAGGTGAGCCCGGAGGGACCATCAGCAAAGTTGATGATGGGGGGAACAATGTAAGCTGGTGTCGAGGGTTGGTAGGGCTGCCATAGTTTATCGCGGTTGAATGGCCCCCGATCATCCAAGTATTGATAGAACATGCGCCATCCCGAATCACCACCTGGAGCGACATAGACCCAGCGTGCCTTATCGCCACTGTCAGAATTATTGTCACCAGTAAATAGGTTGCCGAATTGATCGAATGCTAGCTCCTGCGGATTGCGCAGACCGATGGCGTAAACCTCTAGCTTGCTTCCATCGAGCTCGCATCGAAAAATAGCGCCGCATTCTGGATTGGCCAGCAAGCCATTTGGGGTTTCAACATGAAATCCTCGATCACCAATCGAGAAATACAGCCTACCGTCTGGACCGATCACTAAACCGTGAATGTCGTGACCGCGAAAGGCAACCCTTACTCCAAAGCCATCGTAAAGCACTTCGCGTTTGTCCGCTTTGCCATCTCCATTTTCGTCGGTAAGTTTCCAGAGCTTTGGGATGCAGGTGTAGTACGCCTCATTGCCACGGACTAAAACACCTGCGCCTGTTCCATCTTCAATTTGGTTAAATCGATCAGCAAAGACCAGCGATGTTTCAAAT
>JBEGUT010000555.1:0-3555 GCA_041178745.1 Planctomycetota bacterium
TGTGGATGTAAATAAACGAACCGCCTGACCATACAGCGGAGTTCAATGCAGCGAACTTGTTGTCGGTCGATGGAATAACGGTTCCGAAATACTGTCGCACCAAATCGGGGTGCTCTTTCACCGCCGAATCGGTGTCCGTGAAAATAACGCCCTGGTTGGACAATTCTTCCTTAAGTGAGCCGTAAACCACTTCGCTTTCAAACTGAGCTTTCACACCGGCGAGAAATTTCTTTTCTGCCTCGGGAATACCCAGTTTGTCAAAAGTATCCTTGATCTCTTGAGGAACTTCATCCCAAGTTCGCCCTTGCTTATCGGTCGGCTTGAGATAGTAGTAGATGTCCTGGAAATCGATGGCGATATCACCACCCCAGTTCGGAGTCGGCTTGGAGTTGAAAATCTCCAACGCTTTGAGCCGATACTGACGCATCCACTCAGGTTCGTTTTTCATATCCGAAATTTGGTTAACAATTTCAGCATCTATTCCTTTACGAGCCTTGAAGACCGCTTTGGACTCGGTACGAAAATCGTATTTATTGATTTCCCCAATGCCATCATCTGCTGGGGTGATTACATCTGTTGCCATAAAGGCGCTCCGTGATATCGCCGTGAGTTTACTTTTCTTGTTTTCAAAACGATTGACACGTTGATCGATTAGGTCGTCAACTCAACCGCTTCATCTTCATTGGTTCGCAACATCGCTTGATTCGCTTCGTCCGCATCGGGATAACTGCTGCGAATTCGATCGTAACCCGAATCGTGCAATTCTCTCGCTAGCTCTGGCCCGCCCGTTTCCACGATGCGTCCCCCTAGCATCACGTGCGTGAAATCGGGAGGATTGTGTTCCAACAACTTGTCGTGGTGAGTGATGATAAGCAGACCCATCTTTTCGCGACCAATCTCCGCAATACTTTCGCTTGCCAGTCGCACTGCGTCCGCATCCAAACCGCTATCGGTCTCATCGAGAATCGAAAACTTGGGCTGTAACATCGCCATCGTCAGGATCTCGGCTCGCTTCATTTCGCCACCAGAGAAACCATCGTTGACATAACGACGAGCGAATTCTGAGTCGATCTTCAATTGCTCCATCTTGCCTTTGAGTTCCTTGCGAAACTCTCGCATCGGAATCAGTTCTTCTCCTTCTTTGCGATCGGGCCGGCGCACGTTGGTTGACGCATGACGGAGAAAATCGGCCATCTTGACGCCAGGGATCGCGATAGGTCGCTGGAACGCCATGAAGATTCCAGCACGAGCTCTTTGATCCGCTTCCATGGCCAAAACATCTTGGCCATCCAGCGTGATCGAACCCCCAGTCACCTCGTACTTGGGATGTCCCATGATCGCTAGCCCCAACGTGCTCTTGCCCGAACCGTTAGGCCCCATCAAAGCATGGGTCTCGCCGAACTTCATCTCCAAGTTCACACCGCGCAAAATCGGCTTCCCCTCAACCGCGACGTGCAAATTCTCAATTTTCAAAACGTGAGTCATCGTCGACCACTTCTCGCTTCTTATTGTTTTCGTTGATGAACCAACCACATCCCTGCCAAACCAACTTCCTAAAACCCCAAAGACATATAAAGCCTGTCTGACTAGTATTACCAAGTATCAATGTCAGGAATTATCCGTCAGCTGCATCGGCCTGAACTGACAACTGCTATGCCCATCCAAACGGCAACATGACAATTCCATCGGCTGCCCCATCGCAGTGCTCAAAACCTCTTGCTCCATCTCGCAGAGATGCCGGCTATGTTCACCCTGTACCAAATCCGGATAAGGACAAGCTTGCACTTCCAGAACTGGCAACTTACCTGTTTGAATGACCGTAGCAGGAATCTTTCGCTCTCCCAAAGCCTTTACCAAATCCGACATGCGATCCGTTACAGTTTCCCCTCGAATCTCTTCGCGGTAGATACGTCCCATCCGCGCCGACACTCTCCGAAGCAAACCATCCTTCAGCGGACCACTGGGCAAAACACTCACCTCTTGCCACAAGGCCAACGCCAAATCCGCGTAACTGACACCCGCATAGCGAAGCCCAAGCGTGGTGATCGAATAGCGGAACGATGGCCGACCTCGACCAATCCCCTGCTTCTCTTTCACGATCAACTTCAACTCTTCCAAACGATCTAGTCGTTGCCGCACGGCTGTTGCCGTTACATTCAATTGCTCAATCAATTCCTGGATCGATAGGCTTCCGCGTCGACGCAGTAAATCCAAAACCGCTTGGTCAATGGGCCGAACCGCCAACGAAGAAGTCTCTTCGCCGTTTCTCATTTCAGCCTGGATATTGCTAGCATCATCCATCGGAGTCGACTCCGCGAAGTTCACGAACTTGCCAATTCGTTCTAACTGTAGGAGTACCAAGCCTTTTTAACAAGTGGCGTTGCGAAAATTGTTGCGGTATTTTCAACGCCCTTCTGCCCCTAAATTCCGACTATAAGGGCGTACAATCTTTTATATTGAGACACAATCTCATCAAGATCGCGGCTTCGGCGACGCGATCCAAGAATAGCGTCGAGCGACGCTAAATTGCTGGCCTAAATAAAAGTGCAAAGGGGATTTTGGGCCTAACCGTGATCGCCCCAGCGACCTTGGCGAGCCGCTGCTGGGGGGCGGTAATTTGGACCAGTCCGAACCGGCATTTGCCCTAAATCCTTAGCAGGAGGGGCTGTTCCCTCAGCTCGCATTTGCATCGCCCCATAGAGTCGGTTGAATTGCTCGACAAACCCTCCAGAACTCTCCGACAGACAGACGGCTCCAACAACCCGATTGGCTTGCCGAATAACCCCATTCATGGGACCACGATCAAAACTCGACATGAGAGGTCGCCTCCTTGTAGCCCTGATCGCTAAGACTTACCGCTTAGGCCGGCCTTAACCTGAACCGCTAATGACCCAAAAACTCTCTATCCAGTGAAACTTGCTGGAACCTGCTTCAGGATACGATCATACCTTGAAGAGTCAGCACATTGTTTGCGATTTACGCCGATCGGGTGCTCGGACTCCAACCGTTAGCAGCAGTTTGCAATCTCACATAGCCATTACCGAGACCAGACCAAATTCGTCTTTCGGTAATGAGATCGTGAACAATTACACTCTGGGATTAATCATTCCCCGGCTACTATTAGACCAAGACTTAACGAGCGTTAGGCGTAGTCTAAACCGGTGATATTCCGAACTCGCTCTTGGTAGTTTCCAAGCAAACCACCAACAACATCCCAGCGATCACGTTTACGAAGTTCAATGTCGCCTTGCTCATTAATCCGCACAATTGCGTTAGGGGCTACCCCTGCTTGCAATAGATCTTGAGGAGGCAAGTCATGCTCTGTCACAACTTGCATTAACGTGCTGCCAGTCATTTCTACGAAACGCATAAGTAGTCCAACCCAAGTCAAGTAATCGAACGGCTTAACTGATCGTACCATAACCCTAGCCTGTTACAACGATGACTCCGTCAATTGGCCGAGGATCTTTTTCAATGAGCTTACTTTGCCGGAAACAACCGCGGATTCTCTTCCCTTTTCACAGACCGCGCCGCGCACCGCGATAACATCGGGCT